>JAAOZZ010000189.1 GCA_012274175.1 Betaproteobacteria bacterium | reverse complement strand
GGCAGCGTCGGTGGATTGCGACGAACCGCCGCTCGCGGGCGCGAAACGGTAAAATGCTGCGCGAGCCGCGGGTGTAGCTCAATGGCAGAGCAGAAGCTTCCCAAGCTTACGACGAGGGTTCGATTCCCTTCACCCGCTCCACTTCGCACCGTGACCTTTGCCGCCGCTTCCAACCACGCTCTCACGCCTGCTGCGCGGCATTGCTTTCTTGGACAAAGCCGTCGGTTCAGCCGCCGGCGATTGACCGGATGAAGTCGGCCAAGCGCATCCCGGGCTTCGCTCCGGTCTTTTGGGCTGCCTGATTGAGGTGCGACAGGACGCCTGTCTGCCAACTCGATCGTGAATCTCCGATGCGGGCGGTCCAGTGCGATACCGTGCCCGCGATTACTCCGCGCCGATCAAGCTCCGGCAACCTCGAAATCCCGGCGTGGTCACGCCCAACACCGGCATCGTTGAAGAAAACCGCGCGGGCGCTGACCCTGAGCGCCGAATCCGGATCTCCGCCAAGAAGCCCTCCGTGGGACGCGGTCACGATGATGCATGCCTCGTCCTCGTCCGATACCAGCGACGCGGAATCCACCCCGACGACCGCGGCGTACGCTCCGGCGTGCTCGAGGACATGACGTCCCTCCTTTACCTCCGGAATGTCCGCATGCGACACGGGAGCGAACTGCAGCCGCATGGCGCCCTCCACGGTCCCTTGGCCCGGCACGCATCCCAGCGCGCGGGCGGCTTCATTCACATGGGAAACGATGCCCCGGGCGGCGGTGTCCTGCCCGTCCCCAATGCGGGCCGACTGGTGATCGATCGCGGCCGCGGGCGTTCCGATTCGCTCGAGGTACGCAAGGCCACCGATACCCGCCTGGTCCAACCCGATCCCCGCGTCGTTCAAAATCACTGCCCTCACCTTCGCCCGTGCAGCCAGGTATGCCGCGTATATACCGCAATGCGAGCCGGCGATGACGACATTGCCGCCGACTACCCACCCGAGACTCGTGACGCTGTCGGCGACGAAGATCCCGGGTCGGATGAGCGTCGCGCCGTGGCTGTCGCTTCGCATCGGCGCCTGTCGCTCAGAACGCCTTCGCAGGAAGCCAAAGCGCTATCGAAGGAAATAGCACGAGCAAGAGGATCTCAACCAGCATGATGATCACGTAGGGAAACGCGCCCCACGAGACTTCGCCCAGGGGACGACCGGAGATGCCCTGGATGACGAACAGGTTCATGCCGACCGGCGGCGTGATCAGCCCGATTTCCAGCAGCAGGACGAGCACCACGCCGAACCAGATCGGATCGAAGCCCAGAGCCTGCACGATGGGGTAGACGACGGGAAGCGTGAGCAGCATGAGCGACAACGCATCCATGAGGCAACCGAGGACCAGGTACGCGACCACGATCACGCCGAAGACAACCCAGCGCGAAGCGTCGAGCGCCGCGATCCAGCCGACCACGCCGCGGGGGACGCCCGCCGACACGAGCGCGAAGGACATCACCTGCGCGGCGACGACGATCAGCAGGATCATCGCGTTCGCGCGCACGGTCTCCAGCAGGCTCTGGCGAAGGACGGCCCACGAGAGCTTCCGGTACAACGCCGCGATGCCCAGCGCGCCGCTCGCGCCCACGCCCGCCGCCTCGGTGGGCGTCATCACTCCCGCGTAGATTCCGCCGAGCACGACGACGATCAGGGCGAGGATCGGCACCATGTCCGGAATGGTCTTGAGCTTGCCCTGGACGGGCGCCTTCGCGTGCGCCGGCACGAGGCCCGGGCGAAGCGTCGCCTGGACGCCGAGGAACAACATGAAGAGCAGCGTGAGCAGCAGCCCCGGCACCAATCCCGCCGCGAAGAGGCGTCCCACCGATTCGCCGACGCTCGAGCCGTAGATGATGAACGGGATCGACGGGGGAATGAGGATCCCGAGCGTGCCGCCGGCAGCGAGGGTCCCGGCCGTGATCCGCGGGTCGTAGCCCCGCGACCGCATCTCGGGAATTGCGACGGACCCGATCGCTCCGGCGGTAGCGACGCTCGAGCCGCACAGCGCGGCGAAGATCGCGCACGCGACGATGTTCGATTGCGCGAGCCCGCCGGGAACGCGCGCGAGCCACGGCGCGAGCCCGCGATAGAACCGTCCGGAGACGCCGCTCCCCATGAGGACCGACCCCATGAACAGGAAGAGAGGCACCGCGGTGAGCACGAAGCTGTTGAGCTGTCCCCACACGACGGAGGCGACGCCCGCGAGGAGTGGCGGTTGGAGGATGGCGATGCCGACGATCCCGACCATCCCCAGGGCCACCGCGATCCAGACGCCCCCCAGAAGGAGCACCAGCATCAGCACGACGTATAGGGTCCCCGCGAGCTCCCAGCTCACGTGGATCGCCCGGCGGCGGCATCGAGGAGCTGCGTGACGAGCTCGAGCCCCAGCAGCACGAAGCCCGCGGGGACGAGCGCCTGGATCGGCCAGAGGAGCATCTGCGAATCTATGGAGACGCTCGCCATGCGCGAGCTTTCGAGCGCGTAGGCGGCGGTTTCGTACGCGAGCAAGGCACTGAACGCGATGCCCACGATGCACCAGCCGATTCGAAACCACCGCAGCACCGGGGGAGGCAGGCGCTCGAGCCCCATGTCGACGCGGATGTGGTCCCCCTTCTCCATCGCGTAGGACAGGGCGGGGAGCGTCACGGCCACCAGCAGGTAGCCGGACACCTCGTCGGTATATTCGATCGGCGAATTGAAGAAACGGCGCAGGACGACCTGCAGCGTGATGAGCGCGATCATCGCGAGGAGAGCGGCGCCGGCGAGCGCCGCCGCCCCGCGGTTGAGCTTGCGGACGACGCCTCGGAACCCCCCCATCACTTCTTCAGGCCGAGGTCACCCAGCACCTTTTCTAAGGCCGTCACGCCATCCGCGCCGATCTTCGTCTTCACGTATTCCCGCAGGAGGGGGATCACCTCGCGGCGGGTCCGCTCGCGGTCCTCCTGCGAGAGGGAAACGACCGACTTGATCTGTCCCTTGGATTGCATCTGCTGCAGCGCCTGGACGTCGGCACCCAGGACGATCTTGCGCTCCCAGGTCCTGGTCCACTCGTCGCCCACCTGCTTCACGGTCTTGCGCAACTCCGGGCTCAGCGCATCCCATGCCGCGCGATTCACGCTGATGTAGAAGTGGTTCACCGGCCCGTCGATCTTGAAGAAGTAGGGCGCGACCTCGTAGAGCTTCGCGGTCTGGACGCCGACGGTGGCCGTCATGACGCCGTCTATCACGCCGCGCTGGACAGCGGGGTACACCTCCGCCCACGTGGTGAACGAGGGCACGGACCCCCATACCTTCAGGTACTCCGATTCCAGCCCGCCCGCCGTCCGGATCTTCTTGCCCTTCAGCTCCGCGAGGCCCTTCACCGGCTGGCGCATCACGATCTCGCGCTGCGGATAGACGCCCCATGCAATCGGCTCGACCCCATGCTTGCGCAGAGCCGCTTCCGCGACCGGCATCATGTCGCGCGCCAGGATCTGCTCCTCGCGGTCGTTCAGCGCGAGGTAAGGCAGGTCGGGAAGGACGAGCTGCGGGGCGTCGCCGAAGTTGAACACCCCCACCACCTCGGCCATCTGCACCAGGCCCTGCTGTGTGACGCGCATGTACTCGGTGCCCTTGTAGGGCAGCTCGCCTGCCGGGTAGAAGGTGACCTTCACCTGCCCGTTCGTCTTGCTGGTGATCTCCTGCGCGAGCTCCTCGAACACCTTGGCGAAGATCTGGCCCGAGGGGCTGATCGAGACGAACTTCCATTCGACGGGCGCCGCCGAGAGCGGCAGGGAAAGCGCCAGAACCAGGAACGACACGAAACGAACAATGTGGCCCATCGGGTCTTCTCCTCTATCGATGTACGGTCCGATGCCCCGGACCTCGTTGTTTTCGCCGTCCTATACCGGGCGATCGCCCTTTGCCACCTTGAGCGCACGGTTGTCGACGGCCGGGAGCATCCGGGCGGGATCGCGGGTTACCACGAAGTCGATAATGGTCGGGGTGGACGTGTTGGCGAGTCCCTTCTCGAGCGCGCTCGCCACTTCCTCCGGATCCTCGACGCGGATTCCCGTGCACCCGAGCGCCCTGCCCACGTCGGCGTAGTTGAGCTCGTGCAGGTCCGACGACTGGTAGCTTCCGGCGCCGTACATGGAATGCTGCAGCGCCTTCACGTAACCGGACGCGGCGTTGTTGAACACGCACAGGACGAAGTTCGCTCCCACGCGACGCGCCGTTTCCATCTCGCCCATGGTCATGTTGAAACCGCCGTCCCCGGTCAATGCGACGACCCGTCGGCCCGGCCCGACCCCGATCTGGGCGCCGATGCCGGCCGGAGCGCCGTAGCCGATCGACGCGAGGCCGCGGTCGGGCACGAAGTGCCGCCCCGCGCGCTTCGTATCGAAGAGGAGCGCGCCCCAGTGCGCGGCGAATCCGCCGTCGGCGACAAGCACGTCGTCCGCCGAAAGGATATGGTTGATCTCGCCGAGGATCCTGCCGATGTTGATTGGGCGCTCGCGCGACTGCGTGCGGTCGCGCGCGCCGGCGATCCACTTCGCCATCCGCGCCGCGACATCCGCGCAGTAGCCCTCTCGAGCCCCGCGGCGCGGGCCCTGCGGCGCGAGCGCGGCGGCCAAATCCTCGAGAGCGAGTCGCGCGTCGCCGACGAGCGCGAGGTCGGCATGCGTCGTGCGGCCGATCTCCTCCCCGAGAACGTCGATGTGGATGAGCGGAGCCGCATCGGGAATAATGGAGTAGCGCCGGGTCGCGATCTCCCCGAGCTTGCAGCCGACGACGAGCAGGCAATCGGACGTCGCGATGAGCTCGTTCGCGATCCTGTCGTAGCGACCGAAGAGGCCGGCCGACAACGGATCGGTGCAGGCGATCGCGCCCTTCCCGCTCATGGTGTGCGCGACCGGGATCCCCTCGGACCCGGCCAATGCGAGGAGCGCGTCGTAAGCCTGGGAAAGGTGGATGCCGCCTCCCACCAGCAGGAGCGGCCGCTTCGCCTTCGCGATCATCGCCGCCGCGCGAGCGACGTCCGATGCGTCCGGACGCGAGCGGTGCGACGGAATTCCGACGGAACCTTCGTCGATTCGCAGGTCCGTCAGGGCGAACGCGTACTCCGCGTGCGAGATGTCCTCGGGCAGGGCAACGATGGCAGGGCCCGGCCGGCCGGAGGTGGCCACGGTGAACGCGCGACGCACAAACTCGGGAACGCGGCGGATCGACTCGACCCGGATCACCTCCTTCACCACCGGGCGCAGGATCTCGAGCTGGCGCACCTCCTGGGTCATGTTCTTCCAGGCGTGCTCGCGATGGGCCTCGGCGACGAGGGCGACGATCGGAATGCCCGCGTTGAAGGACTCGGCGAGGCCGGTGACGAGGTTGGTGGCGCCCGGGCCGAGCGTCGCATCGACGACGCCCACGCGGTTCGTCACGCGCGCGTACGCATCCGCGGCAAAAGCCCCGCAACGCTCGTCATTCACGAGGATGTGCTGCAGGCGCAGCTGGCGGCATGCCTCGTAGAACGGCAGGAGCTGGAATCCGCCCATGCCGAAGATCGGCCCGACCCCGTGCTGCCGGAACATGTGTGCTACGGCGGCACCGCCGGTGAGGACCAGCGTGCTGGGATCTTCCTTCGGCTTGGACGAGGCGTTCACGGCAGGCGCCCTCCACAGTTTCGAGCATGGAGCGTAGGCCCGTTTCATCTCACGAGTCAAGATGACTGTCTCATTTCTTCCCAAAGGGCCCGCTTCGGGGTAAGGTTTGTGGCCTCGTCACCCGCGCCTTCCACTCCGTGCCCTCCGTGCCGCGATCGAGTCCGAAGAAAGCCCGAACGCCCTCGCGCGCCGCCGAGGATGCCTCGCTTGGTGCGACGAGCCAGAGCCTCGAGCGCGGCATGTCGCTCCTCGAGGCGGTGGTCGACCGGCCGCTCGCCGGGACGACGCTGAACGAGCTCGCCGCGGCGACCGGCCTCTCGCGCCCGACGGCACACCGCCTTCTCCTGAGCCTGCGCAAGCTCGCGTTCGTCGACTACGACGCGGAGACGCGCCGCTTCTTCCCCGGCCTCAAGGCGTATCGGATGGGCCTCGCGTCGGCCGCGCGATTCGACATCGTGGAGCTCGCGGACCGGAGCATGGCGAAGCTCGCCGAGGAGACCGGCGACACGATCTTCCTCTCGCTGCGCCATGGCGACAGCGCCTTGTGCGCGGCGCGCAAGATCGGCCCATTTCCCATCCGCACGCTGACGCTAAACGTGGGCGACTTCCGTCCCCTGGGCGTGGGCGCCGGAAGCCTTGCCCTGCTTGCGGCACTGCCGGAGGACGAGGCGCGGCACGTGATCGCGCGCAACCGCGCAAAGCTCGCGGCGTACCCCGGCATCGATCCCGCGAGCCTCAGGGAGATGGCGGCGAGGACGCGGCGACAGGGATTTGCGGTGAACGACGGGCTCATCCTGGAGGAAATGGCGGCGGTCGCGGTGCCGGTCCGAGACGGCAGCGGGAAGACGATCGCTGCGATCTCCGTGGCGGCGATACGCAGCCGCATGGCGCCCCCGCGGCGCGGCACCGTGGTGAAGCTGCTCGAGCGGGAGCGGGCGGCCATCGAGTCGATGCTCGGCACTCCTGCACGAGCGACAATGGAGATCCGATGACGCAATCGCCCGCCATTCGCTTCAAGGACAAGCTGCATCGCGGCCCGGTGACGGTGGTGAATCCCGACTACCCAAGTCCCGCCCTCGTGGAGTTCCTCGGGCGCCCACCGCTTGGCGTGGATGCGGTGATGATCGACCTGGAGCAGGGAAGCGCGGACATCGAACGACTGGAGGACATGGCGCGCGCGGCGCGGCTGGCCGGGCTGTGCAGCCTGGTTCGCGTCTTCTCGCCCGAGGCATGGGTCATCGAGCGGATCCTGCTGCGAGGCGTGGACGGAATCGTCGCTCCGCGGCTGGATACCCCGGGACAGTTCCGGCAGCTCGTGAGCGACGTGCGCTACTGCTTCCCCAGGACATACGAGTCGAAGATCATCGTCGCGCAGGTCGAAAGTCGCGCTGCCTGCGAGCGGCTCGACGAGATCCTCGCGATCGAGGGCATCGACGTGTTCTTCATCGGGCCTGTGGACCTCTCGAAGAGCATGGGCCACGCGGGCGACTACGGCGGCCCGGAAGTGGCGTCCGCGATCGAAGACATTTGCCGCCGGGCGAAGGCCGCCGGCCGCAGGTCGGGCATCCTCGTCAAGCCGGGGGACTTCCAGGATTGGCAGCGGCGTGGCATCTCGTTCCTGTATTTCCACGTGAACGACTGGATCGGACTCGGGGCGCGCGATTTCCCGCTCGGCCCGCCGAAAGGCGCTTGACCATGTCCGGATCGACGCCGGCCGTGAGGCGCTGGTCGCGCCGACCCGAAGGCTCGAACTGGGGCGAATTCGGCGACGACGACCAGCTGGGCAGCCTCAACTACATCACGCCGGAGACCCTCCGGAACGCGGCCTCGGAGATCGTCGAGGGACTCTCGTTCTGCCTCAGCCTTCCGCTCGACTACCCGGGGGGAAGCGCGCTCGCCCCACACCGCTTTCCGCCGACGCTCAGGGCCACGCGACGGCACGGGCAGCCCTTCTTCAACTATCGCTTCGGCCTGCACGAGGGGCCGGGCTTTCGCGACGTGGGCTGCGACGATGTGGTGACCCTGTGCACGCAATACTCGACGCAGTGGGACAGCTTCGCGCACATCGGCCACGAGTTCGACGTCGACGGCGATGGCGTGGCCGAGCTCTGCTACTACAACGGTTTCTTGGGAGGGCGGGACATCCGCTCGCCCGAGGAACGCCACGGCTCCATCGCCATGCCGCTCGGGATCGACAATTTCGCCGCCCGACCCATCCAGGGGCGCGGAGTGATGATCGATTTCGCGCACCACTTCGGGCGCGAATTCCGCAACGTGGGCTACGCGGAGCTGTGCGAGGTCCTCGAGCGCGACAGGATCCTGGTCCGACCCGGCGACATCCTGTGCATCCATACCGGTTTCGCGAGCGAGCTCCTCGCGATGAACCGCCAGGTCGACCGCGAGCGCGTCCATCGCATGTGCGCGGCGCTGAACGGCACGGACACGAGGTTGCTCGGCTGGATCACGGAATCGCGGATTTCCGCCATCGCGGCGGACAACTATGCGGTGGAGCGCATCGGGCTGGGCAGCGACGCGGGCGCGGAGTCGTACGTTCCGTTGCACTATCACTGTCTCTTCCTGCGAGGAATTCCGCTCGGCGAGTTGTGGCACCTCTCGGATCTCGCCGTCTGGCTGCGCGCGAATGGACGCCATTCGTTCATGCTGACCGCGCCGCCGTTGCGCCTGCCGGGCGCCGTCGGCTCCCCCGTGACACCCGTGGCGAACGTCTAACCCCACTCCCTACCTGAATCGCTTTTCGCAGCTCGTGATCCAAACGAGCCGGACACTCACACGCAAATCACACGATTCGAGAGAACGCCTTGTGAATCAGGGGCCGGTCATGTTTTCGATTCCCTTCACCCGCTCCAACCGCCTCACCCGGTTACACTCCCACCCATGCCCCGTGCCGCCCGCAAAGCGCCGATCGCGCCGACCTTCTCCACGCGCGTCGTGCGCTGGCAGCGCGCCCATGGGCGCAACGGCCTGCCATGGCAGGGCACGCGCGACCCGTACCGAATCTGGCTCTCCGAGATCATGCTGCAGCAGACCCAGGTGGCGACGGTCATCCCCTACTACGCGCGCTTCCTCGAGCGCTTCCCCACGGTGCGCGTCCTCGCCGAAGCGGACCCCGACGAGGTGATGGCGGCGTGGAGCGGGCTGGGCTATTACGCGCGCGCCCGCAACCTGCAGCGTGCCGCGCGCGAAGTGCAATCCCGTTTCGGCGGCGAGTTTCCCGGCTCGTTCGACGCCCTCGCGACGCTGCCCGGCGTGGGACGCTCGACCGCGGCGGCGATCTGCGCCTTCGCGAGCGGCGAGCGGCGCGCGATCCTCGACGCCAATGTCCGCCGCGTGCTCTGCCGCCACGGGGGCATCGATGCGGACCCCGCGAGCGCCGCCACCCGGGACGCGCTCTGGGCCGCGGCCGAGGCGCGCCTGCCGCGCCGCGGCATCGAGGCCTATACCCAGGGCATGATGGACCTGGGCGCCGTCGTCTGCCTCACGCGAAATCCCCGCTGCTCGCTGTGTCCCGTGGCCGCGGATTGCGTGGCGCTTTCCTCGGGCCGGATCGCCGAGCTGCCCGCGCCCCGCGCGCGGCGCGAGCGGCCGCGCCGGCACGTGGCCATGCTGGTAGTCCTCTCCCGGGGCGAGGTGCTGCTCGAGAAGCGGCCGGCGCGCGGCATCTGGGGCGGGCTATGGTCGCTGCCGGAAGGCGAGGTCTCGATCGCGCCGGAGCACATCCTCGAGCGCGACTGGGGAATCGCCGCGCGCACGGTGTCGGCCCTGGACCCTTTCGAGCATGGGTTCACCCCTTTCACGCTCGAGGTCACGCCGTGGCGCATCGACGCGCGCCGCCCGGCGCGGGCGCGATCGGGCCGCGCCGGGAGCTGGCTCGCGCTCCAGGACGTGGACGGCGCGGCGCTGCCCAGCCCCGTGAAGCGCCTGCTCAGATCAATCGCTGCTGGCGCAGGAACTTCTCCAGGATCGCGAGGCGCAGCGTCGCGTCGGTGAGCTCGAGCAGCTTCTGCTTCACGTCGCTCCTGAGCGGCAGGATCTCCGCCAGACGGAAGCCCACCCAGCTCGCGTCGTCGAACCGCAGCGGTGCCACGAAGCGCCCCGGGCCTATGCCCGCGATCGCCTTCCGGAGGAAGAGGGCGCACTGCGCGAGCCCGGGTGCGTCGGGCGCCTCGGGCTCGGGCGCGAACCGCTCCACCTCTCCCACGACGAGCCCCTGGCGCGTGGTCTCGGTCGATTCGATGCGGAAGCGCTCGAGGCCCTCGGCGCGCACCTCGAGCACGCCCAGCTCCTCCACGTCGCACTCGGCGATGCGCGCGAGGCAGCCCACGGGCTCGGGCACCGCGGGCACGCCCACTTCCGCGCCCTCGCGGATGAGGCAGATGCCGAACGGCTTGCCGCCCTTCAGGCAGTCCTTCGCCATGTCCATGTAGCGGACCTCGAAGATCTTCAGGGGCAGTGCTGCGCCCGGGAAGAGCACGGTCTTCAGCGGAAAGAGCGGGACGGTCTCGGTGCGCCGCGGCGGCGCGAAGAGCTTGATCATTCGGTCGAGCGAGCGCGTGCGGGCGCTAGTCCTTCAGGTCGCGGTGCCGCAGGACGACCTGGTAGTCGGAGGCGAAGCGCTCGGCGAGCTGGTCGGCGATGTACACCGAGCGGTGGCGCCCGCCGGTGCAGCCGATGGCGACCGTGAGCGAGGCGCGCTGCTCGAGCATGAAGCGCGGCAGCCATCGCTGCAGGAACCGCTGGATGTCCTCGATGTAGATCCCGGCCTGGGTCTCGCGCTCGAGGAATGCGATGACCTCGGGATCGTGCCCGGTCTGCGGCCGCAGGCGGGGATCGTAGTGCGGGTTGGGCACCACGCAGCGCGCGTCGAAGACGAAATCCGCGTCGAGGGGCACGCCGCCCTTGAAGCCGAAGGACTCGAAGCACAGCGCGAGCCGCGTGAGGTCCGTGACCACGAGGTCCTGGATCCATCCGCGCAGCTGCGAGGGCGTGAGCATGCTGGTGTCGATGCGCTGCCCGATCTCGGCCAGCCACGCGAGCACTCCACGCTCCTCGGCGATCGCTGCCGGCAGCGCCTGGCCCTCGCGCGCGAGCGGATGCGGCCGGCGGGTCTCGGCGAACCTCCTGAGCAGGCTCTCGTCGCTCGCGTCGAGGAAGATCACGCGCACTTCGCTCCCGCGCGCGCGCTCCTTCTCGACGATCGCGGGCAGGCGCCCGAGGCTCTCGCGGCTGCGCGCATCGGCGCTGATGGCCACCTTCGGCTCGCCCAGGCCGAGGGCGTAATCGGCGAGCGGCCCGATGAGATCGGCCGGCAGGTTGTCGACGCAGAAATAGCCCGCGTCCTCGAGGGCCTTCAGCGCCACGCTCTTGCCCGAGCCGGATACGCCCGACAGGAGGACAAGGTGCATCAGTCGCGCCCGTCGTCGGGAGCCGCGCCCCCCAGGCGCATCGCCGCCTCCTTGCGCGCGATGAATTCTCCCGTCGAATCGACGCCGCGGGTGAGCAGGATGTGGTTTCGCACCGCCGCTTCGACGAGCACCGCGAGGTTGCGTCCCGGCGCCACCCCGAGGGTGACGGTGGGGATCTCCACGCCCAGGATCTCCTGGGTGCCCGAGCGCGTCGCGAGCCGGTTCTTGGGCTCCTGGCCGCCCTCGGGAGCGTCGAGGTGCACGATGAGGCGCAGCGCCTTCCTCGGCCGCACCGCCGTCTCGCCGAAGATCGTACGGATGTTGAGCACGCCCAGGCCGCGCACCTCGAGGAAGTCGCGCAGCATCGGCGGGCAGCGCGCCTGGATCGTCTCCGGCCCGATCTGCTGCAGCTCCACCACGTCGTCGGCCACCAGGCCGTGTCCCCGGGAGACGAGCTCCAGGGCGAGCTCGCTCTTGCCGATGGAAGAATCGCCCGTGATGAGGACTCCGATCTCCAGCACGTCGAGCATCACGCCGTGCAGCGTCGTCACCTCGCCCAGCTCCTGCTGCATGTAGGGCCGCAGCACGTTGATCACGTGCTGGCTGGGCTCCCCGGAGGTGAGCACGGCCATGCCCGCCTTTTCGGCGGCGCGCGCGAGGACGGCGGGCACGCCCACGCCATCGCACACGATCACGCAGACCGTGTCGCCGGAGCAGATGCGCTCGGCCGTGGGCTCCTGCATCGGGGGCGGGAGCCCTTCGAGGTACCCGACCTCGCGCGGGCCCATCACCTGGGCGAGCAGGGGATGGATGAGGTTCAGGTGCCCGATGAGGCCGATGCCGGGCTGGTGCAGCATGTCGCCGTCGAACTCGCGCGTCGCGCCCGCGGTGCCCGCGGACCATTCGAGCCCGAGGCGCTCGCGCCGGTCGTCAAACAGCTGCTGAACGCTGAGCCGGGGCATAGGGCGACCACTCGGTGATCAGCCGGTGCGCCGCCTGGATGTCGTCGGTGGCGGCGAGCGCTTCGCGCAGGCCGGCGTCGCTGAACATCTGCGCCAGCTCCGAGAGCATCTCCAGGTGCACTTCGGTGGCGTGCTCGGGCACGAGCATGGCGAAGACCAGGTTCACCGGCTCGCCGTCGGGCGCCTCGAACGGGATCGGGGCGGCGGTGCGCACGAACGCGCAGACGGGCTCCTTCAGGGTGCGGATGCGGCCGTGGGGAATCGCCACGCCGTAGCCCAGCGCCGTGGAACCCAGCTTCTCGCGGTCGAAGAGGCTGTCGAAGACCCGGGCGCGGGGGATCTGGCGCGAGTTCTCGAACAGCAGCCCGATCTGCTCGAACAGGCGCTTCTTGCTGCTCACGTCCAGGCCGAGCAGCACGTGGTTCAGGGGAAGCAGGCGCGAGACGAGGTTCATGCCCGTGGGGCCCGCGCGCTACGCCTGGGGAAGGCGCTTGATGCCGCCGGAGGCGTGCCGCGAGAGCTGGAAGCGCTCCTTGTGCTTGATCACCTGGCGGTCGAGCTTGTCGATGAGGCAGTCGATGGCCGCGTACATGTCGGCTTCGTGGGACTGCACGTGGATGTCCTTTCCCGAGAGGTGCACGTTGGCCTCGATCTTCTGGTCGAGCTTCTCCACGGTCATGATCACGTTCACGTCGATCACGTGCTCGAAGTGGCGGCTGATGCGCTCGAGCTTCGACACGACGTAGTCCCGGATCGCGGGCGTGATCTCGACGTGGTGGCCGGTGAGGTGCAGGTTCATCGGACGCTCCTTTCCAATTGTTGACGGTGCTTCGCAACCACGTTCACATCGACTTGCGCAGGTTGGCCGGCTGGATGTGCAGGGCTTCGCGGTACTTGGCCACGGTCCGGCGCGCGACCTGGATGCCCTGCTGCGCGAGGATGTCCGAGATGCGATGGTCGGACAGCGGCTTGCGCCCGTCCTCGGCGGCCACCAGCTGCTTGATCAAAGCACGGATGGCGGTGGCCGAACAGGCCCCACCCGTGTCAGTTGAAACATGGCTGCCGAAGAAGTACTTCAGCTCGAAGATCCCGCGCGGCGTGAGCATGTACTTCTGCGTGGTGACGCGGGAAATGGTGGATTCGTGCAGGCCCACCGCGTCCGCGATCTCGCGCAGCACGAGCGGGCGCATGGCGACCTCGCCGTGCTCGAAGAAGTTCTTCTGCCGCTCCACGATCGCCTGGGTCACCCGCAGGATCGTGTCGAAGCGCTGCTGCACGTTCTTGATGAGCCAGCGCGCCTCCTGCAGCTGCCCCGAGAGGTGCTTGCCGCCGTTCTCGCGCGAGGCCTGGAGGATGTCGGCGTACATCTTGTTGATGCGCAGCCGCGGCATCGCGTCGCGGTTGGGGGCGGCGGTCCAGCGGCCCGAGAGCTTGCGCACCACGACGTCGGGCACGATGTAGCGCACGTCGCCCTGGTCAAAGGCCCGGCCGGGCTTCGGGTCGAGTGTCAGCACGAGCGCGTGCACTTCCCGCAGCTCGTCTTCGGAGACGCCGAGCAGGCGCTTCAGGCGCGTGAAGTCCCGCGCGGCGAGCACGTCCAGGTGCCGGGTCACGAGCTCGATGGCGGCCGCGCGGTGGGGCGTGTCCTCGGGCATCGCGCGCAATTGCAGCTCGAGGCACTCGGCCGCGTCGCGCGCGCCCACGCCCGTGGGCTCCAGGTTCTGCACGTGCCGCAACGCGATCTGCAGCTCCTCGATCTCGACGTCGGACATCGCCGCGATCGCCGATTCCCGCAGCTCCTCGAGGTCGCTCTTGAGGTAGCCGTCCTCGTCCAGGTGGCCCACGACGAACTCCGCGATGCGCTTGTCCCGCGGCGTGAGGCCCGTGAGGAGGATCTGCTGCAGCAGGTGCTCATGCAGGGTGGGCTCCGCGGCGGCGAACTGGGTGAAGTCGTCGCGCTCGTCGTCGTCGCGCCGGGAGCCGCCGGTGGGGGCGTGCTCGTCGCCGAAGCCGTGGTCCTCGGCGAGGCTCGCCGGCTCCTCGCGCGCTTCCTCGGAACTCGCGGGCGCCTCGGCGCGGGGCTCGGCGTCGGTGGCGGGCGCGGCCGGGGATTCGTCGCCGGAAGCAATGTCGGAGCGCTCGAGCAGGGGGTTTTCGGCGAGGTAGCGCTCCAGCTCCTGGTTCAGCTCCACCGTGGAAAGCTGCAGCAGCCGGATCGATTGCTGCAGCTGCGGGGTGAGCGTGAGGTGCTGCGATAGCTTGAGCTGGAGGCTGTGCTTCATGTCGAAGGTTCCCGGAAGGAACTGACTGTCCGCTAGAGGCGGAAGTTCTCCCCGAGATACACCTTTCGGACGTCCTCATTATAGACGATATCCTCCGGCTTCCCGAAGGCGAGGACGGTCCCCTGATTGATGATGTACGCGTGGTCGCAGATGCCGAGGGTCTCGCGCACGTTGTGATCGGTGATGAGCACGCCGATGCCCCGATCCTTGAGGAACCGGATGATCTGCTGGATGTCGAGCACCGCGATCGGGTCCACTCCCGCGAAGGGCTCGTCCAGCAGGATGAAGCGCGGATGGGTCGCGAGCGCCCGGGCGATCTCCACCCGCCTTCTCTCGCCGCCCGAGAGGGACAGGGCCGGGCTCGCGCGCAGGTGCCCGATGTGCAGGTCGTCCAGGAGCTGCTGCAGGCGCGTGTCGATCTCCTCGGCCTCGAGCCCCTGCAGCTCCAGCACGGCCTGGATGTTCTGCGCGACGGTGAGCTTCCTGAAGATGGAGGCCTCCTGGGGCAGGTAGGACAGGCCGAGGCGCGAGCGCCGGAATATCGGAAGGTGCGTGAGGTCCACCGCGTCGAGCGTCACCGTGCCGCGGTCGATGGGCACGAGCCCCAGGATCATGTAGAAGCACGTGGTCTTTCCCGCGCCGTTGGGCCCCAGCAAGCCCACCACCTCGCCGCTTTCCACGGTGAGCGACACGTCGGAGACCACGGTGCGCTTGCGGTAGCGCTTCATGAGGCCCTCGGCGCGCAGCACCGAGGAATGGGGCTCGGGCCGCACGAGCGCGAGGCGCTGCGAGGCGGTGGTCGCGGCGGCGCCCATCTACTGCTTCCCCGCGTCGGGCTTGAGCTCGAGGGGCGCGCCCCGGGGCTCGGCCGCCTGCCCATCCTTTTTCGGCGGCAGGATGATGGCCTTCACCCGCGACGGGATCGAGGCGGTCGCGCCGGGCGCCGCACCCGAGACCTGGGCCAGCTCCCGGCGCATGTCGTAGGAGATGAAGTCGCCCGCGATCTCGTTCTGGTTGCGCTTCACGCGCGCGTGGTTGTAGAGCCGCAGCACGTCGTTGCGGTCGTCGAATTCCGCGCGGTCCGCGTAGCCCTCGACCCACTCGTCGGAATTGTCGAGCTTCTGCCGGAAGGTGACCGGGGAGCCGTCGGCCACGTAGAACTTGTGGCGCTCGGCGTCTTCCTTCACGGTGACCTTCGCGGCGGTCATGCGCATCGTGCCCTGGGTCACCACCACGTTGCCGTCGAAGGTGCTGGTCTTGTGCGCGTCGTCGGCCACGAGGCGGTCGGCGCCCACCACGATCTCCTTCTCCCGGTCGGCCTTCTCGGCGAGGGCGGCGGTGGCCGCGAATGCGAGCGCGGCGGCGATGAGGGTGGCGATCGTGCGCATCAGGGGGAAGGCTTGTAATACGCATGCACGCGATCGAGCGTGATCGTGCGAGTCTTGTTGTCGAGCTCGAGGCCCTCGGCGACCGCGTGGCCCGAGGGGCTTTGCATCGTCACCTCGCTCGTGGTGCGCGCGATGCCCGCTTCGGGGAGCACCAGCAGCCGGTCGGTCATGAGGCGCGCCGGCTCCATGTTCGCGTCGCCCTCGCGCACCAGCACCACGTGCCCTTCGATCCACACGCGATCGCCGCCCTGCTCGAGGCGGCCCTTGTCCGCGGTGATGGTCATCTTGGGCTGGCGCGGCTCGAAGGCTTCGAGGGTGAGCGACTCGAGGAACGCCGAGTCGTCGTCGGGGTAATGTACCATCTTCCGCGCGGCGAGGGTGTAGAGCACGCGGCCGTCTTCGCCCAGCTTGCGCGCGTTGAATTTCTCCACCATGGTGTCGGGATCGTGGCGCAGCGCGCCGTCCGCGCGCGTGGCCGGCGCCTGCACCAGCTGGTTGAGCCACAGCGTCATTCCCACGAGCAGCCCCAGCACCGCGAGGGGAAGCCAGGAAGTGGGTCGCACCATGGCGGCGGATGCCGGGCCTCGCGGGCTTCAGCCCGGGAGTGCCGCGCCGAGCTTGCCCTGCGCGCGCAACACCAGCTCGCAGAACTCCCGCACCGCGCCCCGTCCGCCGGCGGCGCGCGTCACGTAGTGCGCGCGCTCCTTCACGGGTCCGGCCGCGTTGGCCACCGCCACGGCGAATCCGCAACGCTGCATCACCGGCAGGTCCGGCAGGTCGTCGCCCACGAAGGCGCAGGCACCCGGCTCCAGGCGCAGCCCGGCGAGCAGCCGCTCGAACGCGGCGACCTTGTCGGCGGCACCCTGCACGACGTGCGCGATCGCGAGCTCGCGCGCGCGCACTGCCACCGCCTCCGAGGCGCGCCCCGAGATGATCGCCGCGGCGACCCCGGCCGCCTGCAGCATCTTCACGCCGTGCCCGTCGAGGATGTTGAACGCCTTGAACGCCTCGCCCTGCGCTCCGATGTAGAGCGTGCCGTCGGTCATCACGCCGTCCACGTCGAAGATGGCGAGCCGCACGCCGCGGGCGCGCTCGAGGACGTCGTCCAATCTAGACGACTCCGGCGGCGAGCAGGTCGTTGAACGTGACCACTCCCAGCAGCCGCCCATCGGGCGAGGTCACCACGAGGCGCCCGCCGATGCGATGGCTCTGCATCACCTGCGCGGCCTCGGCGGCGAGCTTCTCCGGGGCGATGGCGCGGGGGTTGGCGGTCATCACGTCGCCCACGCGCACGGTGCGGATCATGTCGTGCTTCTCGAGCGTCCGGCGCAGGTCCCCGTCGGTGAAGATGCCCAGGACCTTGTCGTGATCGTCGACGATCGCCGTCATGCCGATGCCCTTCTTCGACATCTCGATGATCGCCTCGGGGAGCAGCGTGCCGGGGCCGTTCTTCGGGAGCTCGCTGCCCTTGCGCATGATGTCGGACACGTGCACGAGGAGCTTGCGCCCGAGGGTGCCGCCCGGGTGGTGCAACGCGAAATCGTCGCTGCCGAAGCCGCGCGCGTCGAGCAGCGTCACCGCGAGCGCATCTCCCAGCGCGAGGGTCGCGGTGGTGCTTGCGGTGGGCGCGAGGTTGAGCGGGCACGCCTCCTTCTCCACGCGAGCGTCGAGGTGCACGTCGGCTTCCTTCGCCAGCGTGGAGCCCGGCCGGCCGGTGATCGCGATCACGGGGGCGCCGCGCCGCTTGATGAGCGGGAGCACCTTGAGGATCTCGTCGGACTCGCCGGAGTAGGAGATCGCGATCACCACGTCCTCGGCGGTGATCATGCCCAGGTCGCCGTGGCTCGCTTCGCCCGGGTGCATGAAGAACGAGGGCGTGCCGGTCGATGCGAGCGTCGAGGCGATCTTGCGCGCCACGTGGCCCGACTTGCCCATGCCGGTGACCACCACGCGGCCCTTCGTCCCGAGGATCATCCGGTGCGCGGCGAGGAAGGCCTCGCCCAGGCGGTCCTTGAGGGCGCGCACCGCGTCGGCCTCGATGTCGAGCACGCCGCGCGCGAGCGCGAGGTAGCGCTCGGCATCGGACAATGCGTGGGGTTGTAGTAGATTCGACATGAGCCTCGAAGTATAAATCCAATGACCGCCCCCCGCCGCCCGTGAGCCCATGCACGACGCCCTGTCCGTCACGCTGACCCTGCTCGCCTCGGCGGTGGCCGTGGTGGTGGTGTTCCGGCAGCTGTCGATGCCGGCCATCCTGGGCTACCTGATCGTGGGCACGCTGGTGGGTCCCCACGCGCTGGGCTTCGTGCCGGCCACCGAGGTGCAGGGCTACCTCGCGGAGTTCGGCGTGGTCTTCCTCATGTTCTCCGTGGGCCTCGAGTTCAGCCTGCCCCAGCTGATGGCGATGCGCCGCACGGTCTTCGGCTTCGGCGGCGCGCAGGTGGCGGTCGTGATGGCGCTCGCCGCGGCGGGCGCGCTCATCGCGGGGGAGTCCTGGCCCGCCGGGCTCGTGGTGGGCGGCGTGGCGGCGATGTCGTCCACGGCGATCATCTCCAAGTCGCTCGCGGAGCACGCGAAGCTCAACAGCGACTACGGCCGCCAGGCCATGGGCGTGCTGCTGTTCCAGGACCTCGCGGTGATCCCGCTCCTGGTGCTGATCCCGGCGCTCGCGCTTACGAAGGGCGAGATGGCGATGGCCGTGGCCGTGGCGCTCGCCAAGGCCGCCGTGGTGCTCGCGATCGTGCTCTACCTCGGACAGCGCCTCGTGCGCCCGCTCTTCGAGCTCGTGGCGCGCCAGAGGTCCTCGGAGATCTTCGTGCTCTTCGTGCTGCTCGTGACCCTGGGGCTCGCGTGGGTGACGGAGCAGGCGGGGCTTTCGCTGGCACTGGGCGCCTTCCTCGCGGGGATGCTCATCTCGGAGACCGAATACCGCTACCAGGTCGAGGACTACATCAAGCCGTTCCGCGACGTGCTGCTGGGGCTCTTCTTCGTGACCATCGGGATGCTGCTCGACCCGCGCTCCCTCGCCGCGCATTTCGCGATGATCGCCGCGGTCTTCCTCGCGCTCCTCGCGGTGAAGTTCCTGGTGATCTACGGCATTGCGCGCGCGTTCGGCAACGAGAAGCCCACGGCGCTGCGATCCGCCCTCGCCCTGGCGCCCGCGGGCGAGTTCGGCTTCGTGCTGCTCGCGCTCGCCACGCGCGAGGACACGCTGCAGCCCGCGACGATGCAGGTGGTGCTCGGCGCCACGCTGCTGTCGATGCTCGTGGCACCCCTGATCCTCGCGCGCATGGAGCGCATCGCCCTGTACCTGATCGAGAGCGAGTGGACCTCGCGCGCCGTGGCCCTGCACAGCCTCGCGGTGAAGGCGATGGCCACCCGCGGGCACGTGATCGTCTGCGGCTACGGGCGCAGCGGCCAGGCGCTGGCGCACTTCCTCGAGCGCGAGAAGATCCCGGTGATCGCGCTCGACGCCGATCCGGAGCGCGTGCGCGAAGCGGCCGCCGCGGGAGACTCGGTCGTGTTCGGGGACGCCGCGCGGCGCGAGGTGCTCGTGGCCGCGGCCCTCTCCCGCGCCACGGCGGTGGTGGTGAGCTTCGCCAACACCTCCAAGGCGCTCGCGATCCTCGCCCACGTGCGGGAGCTGCGTCCCGAGCTGCCGGTGATCGTGCGCACCTTCGACGACAGCGACGTGGGACGGCTCAAGGCCGCGGGGGCGGCGGAGATCGTGGCGGAGGTGGTCGAGGGCTCCCTGATGCTCGCCACCCAGACCATGATGCAGCTCGGCATGCCCTTGAACCGCGTGCTGCGCCGGCTGCGCGAGGTGCGCGAGGAGCGCTACCGCTTCATCGGAGGCTTCTTCCACGGCGTGACGGACGTGCAAGGCGCGGACGTAGAGCAGCCGCGGCTTCGCACCCTCTTGGTGGGCCCCACCGCGGCGTGCGTGGGCAAGACGCTCGCCGAGGTGGGGCTCGCCGCTATGGACGTGCAGGTGACGGCCGTGCGCCGGAAGAGCTCGCGCGAAGTGAATCCCGCTCCCGAGACCGTGGTGCAGGCGGGGGACGTGCTCGTTCTCCTCGGCAGCCAGGAGCGCCTCGCCAAGGCGGAGATCCGCCTCCTCCAGGGCTGACAAGCAAAGAAGGGGGCAGGTTACTTTTCCGCGTCCACCTTCCGTGCCCTTCGACGGCCGTCCTCGAGGAGTGATCGTTACCGGCCTGCCGAGCGCCGCCTCCGAGAGATAGCGCAGGAAGATCCGCCGATCGGGATCGCTGCGGAAGAGCTCCGTGCGGTTATTGCCACGCGCGATCACATGCTGGGGCACGCCCGGAAAATCGATTCGAGGAGAACGCGACATGTCCCTTGAACGCGGCAACCGCCGATCGGAATACGCGTCGGGGCGGAAAAGTAACCTGACCCCTTTTCCAAAAGAAACGGCCCGCCGGGGCGGGCCGTTCGCGAACGTGCCGCGCGGTCAGAACGTCATGCAGACCGTGTAGCTCGTCGCGTCGTCCACCGTGGCAGTCGTGAGGGCGGCGGTGCCGGGCGAGCCGTTCGGGATGTCGGCCGTGGTGCGCATCGACCCCGTCTGGGTGTTGCCGTCGTCCATCTGGATGTCGAGCTGCTTGGCGAACTTGCCGAGAATGCCGCTGGAGCACACCTGGTAGGTACCGGTCATCGCCGTAGGCGTGGTGATCTGGACCTGTCCCGTCGCGGCGCTGGAGATGCCGAGCTTGCCGCCCACTGCGTTGGTGGGGATGTACGTGGGATCGGCCACGTCGGTCGGCCCGGCGGCGAGGTTCGAAAGCCGCACGTGCTGCCAGAAGAGGAACGACTCGTCGGTGTTCGTGGTGGAATTCCAGTTGCCGTTGATCACGCCGTTGCCCTGGGAGCCCGCCGGAGTCGTCGCGTTGGTCGCGCCGGTCACGTGGGTCGCCGCGGCCGGATCGTCGCCGGGAAGCGCCTTGAACTTGTCCTGGTAGGCGTAGATGTAGGTGGGAATCACGCGGAAGTCGTTCGCGAGGTTCTTCACCTTGGCGCTGTTGATGAGTTCCTGACCCTTCAGGATGCCGCCCAGCAGCAGCCCGATGATCACGAGGACGATCGCGATCTCGACGAGCGTGAAGCCGGACTGCTGCGATCTGGATTTCAGTTTCATGGTTGCTCCAAGGTTAAACGGTCTTGCCGGAATTGAGGGATGTTGCCGGAAGTCGTATGCAACGGCCGTGCCAAGACAGCAATACATTGGTTTATAAGGGTATTGTTCAGGTGCCCCGGCTTACCGCAGTCGAAGGGAACGGGTACTGTCCGGCTCCCCGACAGCAAATGTCGGCTTGCCGACACCCGGAGCGCTTTCTGGCCCGCCGGAACGCTTTTCAATTATCCTCGGCGCCTAGCCTGCCCGGTCCCTTCCTTGGCGTCGCCTTCCCCCCCCCTCTCCCTTCGCCTTTCCACCGCCGTCGTCGCGGCGCGCCGCTGGGTGGTCCTCGCCATGCTGCTCGCGTTGCACGCGGCGCTGGTGGCGGAACCGGGAGAAATCTTTCAGGGAATCTGGTTGCTCGTGCACTTCGGCCTGTTCCTGCTCTGGCAGCCCTTCTTCGCCGCCGAGCGCGAGCTCGAGGTGCTCTCGGTGGTGTTCCTCGTGGCGGTCACCGCCGCCACGCTCTACTTCCTCGCCGGCTGGATGATCGTGGCGTGGCTGCTGGTGCTGCTGGGCATCCTCGGCGGGCGCGTATTCACCATCGAGGCGGCGCAACGCAACCGCTTCTACCTGGTCGCCTTCACCTACGTGCTCACGATCCTGCTGCTGTGGGCCGTTCCCTCTCTCATCCTGGGCGGCCACATGCTGCCGCCGGCCGTCTCCCACTTCGTCACCACATTCCTTCCTGCCGGGCTGCTGCTCCTGCTGCTCCTTCCACTCAGCCCCGCGCAAGCGCAGAGCGGCCAGGTGTTCGATTTCTTCTACGCGGTGCTCGTGTTCCAGCTCGGCGTGGTCCTCGTGCTGGGTTCGCTGGCACTCATGCGCTTCACCCACGAGAACTACGCGCTCTCGGTGGCGCTCACGGCGCTCGGCTTCGGCGTAGGGCTGCTGGTCTTCGCGGTGCTCTGGAATCCGATGCGGGGCTTCGGCGGCCTGCGCACGTAGTTCTCGCGCTACCTGCTGTCCGTGGGCCTGCCTTTCGAGCTCTGGATGCGCCGCGTGGCGGAGCTGGCGGAAACCGAGACCGACTCGATC
>JAAOZZ010000018.1 GCA_012274175.1 Betaproteobacteria bacterium | reverse complement strand
GGCCGGTGATGAGCACGAAAGGATACTGCGCGTCGGGCCGCTCGTCGGCGGGGATGATGTCGGCGGGAACGAACTTGCCGCGACCGTCCTGGGTCGGGAAGCTCTCGGTGAATACGACGGGCTGCCCCGGATCGTCCTCCGAGCGGCACGGATAGGTCACCGAAGACTGCGCCTCGAGCCGCTCCCAGGAGATGCCCGTGATGGAGTTCATGGCGTGGCGCATCTCGTCGTAGACCTGCGCCACGCCGCTTTCGGGTCCGGCGTAGTTCCATTCGCATCCGAGGCGCTTGGCGAGCTGCTGGACGATCCACAGGTCCTGCCGCGCGTCGCCGGGCATCTCGAGCGCCCTGCGTCCCATCTGCACCATGCGGTCGGTGTTGGTGACGGTGCCGGTCTTCTCGGGCCACGCGGAAGCCGGCAGCACCACGTCGGCGAGGTACGCGGTCTCGGTGAGGAAGATGTCCTGGACCACGAGGTGCTCGAGCTTCGCGAGCCCTTCGCGGGCATGGTGCGCGTTCGGGTCCGACATCGCCGGGTTCTCGCCCATCACGTACATGCCGCGGATCCTGCCCTCGCACGCGGCGTCCATGATCTCCACCACCGTGAGCCCGGGCTTGTGGTCGAGCTTCATGCCCCAGAACCCCTCGAAGCGCGCAATCGCCTCGGGATTGTCCACCCGCTGGTAGTCGGGATACATCATGGGGATCAGGCCCGCGTCGGAGGCGCCCTGCACGTTGTTCTGGCCGCGCAGCGGATGCAGACCCGATCCGGGACGGCCGATCTGGCCGGTCATGAGAGTGAGCGCGATCAGGCAGCGCGCGTTGTCGGTGCCGTGCACGTGCTGCGAGATGCCCATGCCCCACAGGATGATCGAGGCCTTCGAGGTCGCGTAGGCGCGCGCCACCTCGCGGATCGTTGCCGCGGGAATGCCGCAGATGGGCGCCATCAGCTCGGGGCTGAAGCCCTTCGCGTTCTGCCGCAGCGCTTCGAAGCCGCTGGTGCGCTGGCGCACGAACTCCTGGTCGACCAGGCCCTCCTCGAGGATGGTGTAGATCATCGCGTTCAGGAGTGCCACGTCCGTGTCGGCCTTGAACTGCAGGTAGCGCCACGCGTGGCGCGCGATGTCGTTCCGGCGCGGGTCCATCACGATGAGCTTCGCTCCGCGCTCCACGGCGTTCTTGATCCAGGTCGCCGCCACCGGATGGTTCGACGTGGGATTGGCGCCGATCACGACGATCACTTCCGAATGCTCGACGTCGGATACCTGGTTGGACACCGCGCCCGACCCGATGCCCTCGAGCAGCGCCGCCACCGACGAGGCGTGGCACAGGCGCGTGCAGTGGTCGACGTTGTTGGTGCCGAAACCGGTGCGCACCAGCTTCTGGAAGAGGTAGGCCTCCTCGTTGGAGCCCTTGGCGCTGCCGAAGCCGGCCAGTGCGGAAGGCCCGTGGGTGTCGCGCACTTTCCTCAAGCCTCCCGCCGCGGCCTCGAGCGCCTCTTCCCAGGTGGCCTCCCGGAAGACCTCGCTCCATGCGAGGGGATCGACGGTGAAATCGGCGCTCTTGGGCGCGCCCTGCTTGCGGATGAGCGGCTTCGTGAGGCGATGCGGATGCTGCACGTAGTCGAATCCGAAGCGGCCCTTCACGCACAGGCGCTCGTGGTTGGACGGGCCGTCGCGGCCGTCGACGCGCACGATGCGGTTGTCCTTCACGTGGTAGGAGAGCTGGCAGCCCACGCCGCAATAGGGGCAGACCGAATCCACCTTCCGGTCGGCGACGATCGCGTAGGCGTTCTTCGCCGGGGCGAGGGCTCCCGTGGGACAGGCCTGGACGCATTCGCCGCACGCAACGCAGGTGGACTCGCCCATGGGATCGTCGAAGTCGAAGACGATCTTCGAGTCGTGGCCACGGAAGGCGTAGCCGATCACGTCGTTCACCTGCACCTCGCGGCAGGCGCGCACGCAGCGGGTGCACTGGATGCATGCGTCGAGGTTGACCGTCATGGCGGGGTGCGACGCGTCGCGCGCCGGCTGTTCCCTCGCCTCGAAACGGGAATGCTCGACGCCCAGCCTGGCGCTCCACTGCAGGAGCTCGTTCGCCCCCGGCTTCAGGTCCGCCTTCGGTGCGTCGGAGAGCAGCAGCTCGAGCACCATCTTCTGCGAATGCAGGGCGCGCTCCGAGGTCGACGCCACTTCCATGCCCTTGGCGGGCTGGCGGCAGCACGAGGGGGCCAGCACGCGCTCGCCCTTGATCTCCACCATGCACGCGCGGCAGTTGCCGTCTGGGCGCATGCCGTCCTTGTAGCAGAGGTGCGGGATGTCCACGCCGTGCCGCGCGGCCGCCTGGATGATGGTCTCGCCCGCGAGCGCGGCGATCGTGTCGCCGTTCAGCTTGAACTCGATCGTCTCGGCTTTGCCTACCGGCTCGTTCATCTTCATCGCTCTACCCCAAGAAGCGAAAAAGGGGACAGGTTACTTTTCCGGCTGGAAAAGTAACCTGTCCCCTTTTTCGCCTCGGCGTGGATTTCAGATCTCATCGGGAAAGTGCTTGACGACGCAGCGGATCGGGTTGGGGGCGGCCTGCCCGAGGCCGCAGATGGAGGCGTCGGCCATCGCCACCGAGAGCTCCTCGAGCAGCCCCTGGTCCCATTTCTTCGCGTGCATGAGCTGCGCGGCCTTGGCCGTGCCGACGCGGCAGGGCGTGCACTGGCCGCACGACTCGTGCTCGAAGAAATGCATGAGGTTCAGCGCCGCGTCGCGCGCCCGGTCCTTGTCGGAGAGCACGATCACCGCCGCCGAGCCGATGAAGCACTCGTAGGGCTGCAGCGTATCGAAGTCGAGGGGAATGTCGCCCATGGACGCGGGCAGGATGCCCCCGGACGCCCCGCCCGGAAGGTAGGCGTAGAAGCGATGGCCCTCCTGCATGCCGCCGCAGAACTCGTCGATCAATTCCTTCACGGTGATGCCCGCGGGAGCCAGGTGCACACCGGGTTTCTTCACGCGGCCCGAAACCGAGAACGAGCGCAGCCCCTTTCGCCCGTGGCGCCCTTTCGACGCGAACCACTCGGCGCCCTGCTCGATGAGATCCCGAACCCAGAAGAGCGTCTCCATGTTGTGCTCGAGGGTGGGACGGCCGAAGAGTCCGACCTGCGCCACGTACGGCGGACGCAGCCGGGGCATGCCGCGCCTGCCCTCGATCGACTCGATCATCGCGGACTCCTCCCCGCAGATGTAGGCGCCCGCGCCGCGGCGCAGGTGGATGCGCGGAAGTTTCGCGGGCGGGTCGGCTGCGAGTGCCGCGAGCTCCTGCTCGAGCATTTCGCGGCACGCGTGGTACTCGTCGCGCAGGTAGACGTAGATGTCCTCGATGCCGACGGCCCACGCGGCGATCAGCATCCCCTCGATGAAGCGGTGGGGATCGCGCTCGAGGTAGTGGCGGTCCTTGAACGTGCCGGGCTCGCCCTCGTCGATGTTGACCGCCATGAGCCGGGGAGCGGGCTCGGCGCGCACGATGCGCCACTTGCGCCCCGTGGGAAAGCCCGCGCCGCCCAGGCCGCGAAGCCCCGCGTCCTCCAGGGTCTTGATCACCGCCTCGACGTCGCGCCCGCCCTCGAGACACTCGACCCAGGTCTTGTAGCCGCCCTGGGAGCGGTAGTCCGCGTAGGTGTGGGGACGCAAGGCCGGAGCGCGCACCTTGCCCTCGGCAAGCGCCTTCTTCACCTCGCCCTCGGTCGCGTGGCCGAACGCGTTGTGCCCCACGCACACCGCCGGCGCCTCGGCGCAGCGCCCGATGCAGGGGGCGGCGATCACGCGCACGTCCTTGCCCAGCAGCTTCGGCAGCTTCTCGAGGAGCGCGTCGGCCCCGGCCATCCTGCACGAGAGCGTCTCGCACACGCGCACGGTCACCGCGGCGGGCGCGCTCTCGCCCTCCTTCACCACGTCAAAATGGTGGTAGAAGGTCGCCACCTCGTAGACCTCCGCCATCGCGAGCTTCATCGCCTCGGCGAGCGCGGCGAGGTGCGCCGCGGACAGGTGACCGTAGCGGTCCTGGACGCGGTGCAAATTCTCGATCAGGTATTCGGCGCCGCGCGGCGCGCCCTCGAGGAGCCGCGCGATTTCCTCGCGGGCGACGGGATCGACCGCGCGCCCCTTCGGAGTGGAGCGGGGACGGCGGATCTTCGAAACGGGAATGACGACGTTTTCGGCCATGGGATAGTGACAGTTTGGCAGCTTTCGACCCCGGGTTGGGCGATGCCTGCCACGGCGAAACCGCATAGCTGCGGGTGCACGCCAGGGCCGCACGCGGGAGGTGCGAACGGCCCGCAAATCAAGACACTAGGGTACCGAACTGCAGCGCAGTTGGGCTTGACGGGCGTCAAGGCCCTCGGGGCGACGGGAGCCGTCGCGGCTCCCGGACCGAGACCTAGCGGAAAAGCGCCGCCGCCTGCTCGAGGACGGTCGTCACGCCCCAGGCAAGCGGGATGCCCACCAGCAGCCACGCGGCAAGGGCGACGGCCTTCGGCCGCCCGGGTCCCGCTTCGTTTCCGGGGCGCGCCGCCGCGCTCGTCTCGTGGGCCGCCCGGCGCTGGGCTTCCAGCTCGGCGTCGCTCATGTAGTGCTTGTCTTCCACGGGGCGCACGAGCAGGTTGCATACGAACCCGATGGCGAGCAGGCCGCACAGGATGTATGCGGTGATGTCGTATACCTCCGCGCGGGCCACGCCGTGATCGATCTGGTATTCGCGCAGGTAGTTGACGATGACCGGCCCGAAGATTCCGGCGGCGGACCAGGCGGTGAGCAGCCTGCCGTGGATCGCGCCGACTACGTGGGTGCCGAAAATGTCCGCGAGGTACGCCGGCACCGTCGCGAAGCCGCCGCCGTACATCGAGAGGATGATGCAGAACGCCGCCACGAAGAGCGCCACGTGGCCGAGGTGCCCGGACCACGGCGCCGACGCATACATCGCGATGCCGAGCAGGAAGAACGTGTAGTAGGTGTTCTTGCGGCCGATGTAGTCCGAGATCGAGGCCCAGAAGAACCGGCCTCCGATGTTGAAGAGGCTGATGAGGCCCGTGAAGCCGGCGGCGATCACGGCGATCTGCCCCTTCTGCGCGGCCGTGAGGTCGGTGAACTTCACGTCGACGCCGATGAGGTGGCCGGCGAAGACCTCCTGCAGCATGGGCGAGGCCATGCCGATGATGCCGATGCCCGCGGTCACGTTGAGGCACAGCACCCACCAGATGAGCCAGAACTGCTTGGTGCGCGTGGCGGTGGCGAGGTCGACGTGGCGCGTCGTGATCATCGCGTTCGCCTTGTCCGCGGGCGGCGTCCAACCTTCCGGCTTCCATCCCGTGGGCGGCACGCGGTAGCCGAAAGCCCCGCCCATCATGAACACGAAATAGATCACCGCCATGCAGACGAACGTCTGCCACACGCCCACGGAGGTAGGCGTCGCGAAGTGCTTCATGAGCGCCACGGCGAGGGGCGCGCCGATCATGGCGCCGCCGCCGAATCCCATGATCGCCATCCCGGTGGCCATGCCGCGGCGGTCGGGGAACCACTTGATGAGCGTGGACACGGGGGAGATGTACCCGAGCCCGAGGCCCACGCCGCCGATCACTCCGGAGCCGATCCACAGCATCCAGAGCTGGTGCACGTACACCCCGAGCGCCGAGATGAGCAGGCCGCCGCACCAGCATATCGCGGCCACGACGCCCGCCTTGCGCGGCCCCGCGCGCTCGAGCCAGCCGCCCCAGATCGCGGCGGCCGAGCCGAGGAAGACGAAGAACATCGTGAACATCCACCCGAGCATGCTGATCTTCCAGTCGCACGTGGTGGCGAAGATCGTCGCGAACACCGACATGTCTGCGGGACAGGCGACGGATTTCGTGATGCCGATGGCGTGGGAGAGGGGCAGCCAGAAGACGCTGAACCCGTACGCCATGCCGATGCAAAGGTGGATCGCGAGTGCCGCGGGGGGCACCAGCCAGCGATTGAAGTCCGGACCTGCGATCGTGTGTTCCTTGGCGAGGACGCCGAGTCCACCCACGCCAACACCCGCCGACATGCCTGCCGCTTCAGACATCGCTCCTCCTTGTTTTTGGTATTGGATTGCCTGCAGCAAACCGCGCCGTGCCGCGCCGCAAGCGTCCCTCTCGACTTGGCATCCTTGCGTCGGGAACGTAACATCGGCACCCAGGGCAGACAATATGAATTGATGCTCAGAGACGTTATGCACCGCATTGCATATCGCCCCCGGGGGACAGGTTGAAGATATCCATCAGGCCGCAGTGGGTGCTCGAGGAACAAGGCGATCCCGGGCAGCTCCTGCCCCGGCTGCTGAGACTGCTGGCCGCCATCGAGCAGGAGGGCAATCTCCTGCGCGCCGCGCGCAGCCTCGATGTGTCGTACCGGCATGCGTGGGGCCTCGTACGCGAAGGCGGCCGCGCGCTCGGCGCGCCGCTGCTCACGATGAGCCGCGGCCGGGGTGCAGCGCTGAGCGTGCTCGGGCAGAAGCTGCTATGGGCCGACAAGCGCGTGGCCGCGCGCCTGGCACCCATCTTCGACAACCTCGCCACCGAGCTGCAGATGGAGATCGACCGCGCCCTGCACGACCCGCAGATGATCTTTCGGGTCCGGGCGAGTCACGGATTCGCGATCGACCTGCTGCGCGAGCTCATGGTCGAGGACCGGGTTCCCGTGGACCTCCAGTACTGCGGAAGCATGGAGGCCCTCGCCTCGCTCGCCGCTTCGGAGTGCGAGATCGCCGGCTTCCACGTGCCGCTCGGAACGCTGCAGCGCGAAGCGCTCGGCTTCTACGAGAAGTGGCTCCGGGTGAAGAACCACACCCTCATCACGCTCAGCACGCGCCGCCAGGGCATCATGGTGGCGGGCGGCAATCCGAAGGGCGTGCTCTGCCTCGCCGACCTGGCGCGGCCGGGACTGCGATTCGTGAACCGCCAGTTCGGCTCCGGCACGCGCATCCTGCTCGATGTGCTGCTTCGGCGCGAAGGCATCGCGAGCGCCGGGATCTCCGGCTACGAAAGCGGCGAGTTCACCCATTCGGCCGTTGCCGCCTACATCGCGAGCGGCATGGCCGATGCCGGCTTCGGGGTGGAGACGGCCGCGCGCCGATTCGACCTGGACTTCATCCCGGTGGCGACGGAGCGCTACTTCCTCCTCTGCCACGACGATTCCCTCGCCTCACCGTTCGTGGCCCGCCTGCTCGAAATCCTGCTGAGCCACCGGTTCAGGGTGGCGTCCGGCAAGCTCCCGGGCATCGACGTCACCCACGCGGGTTCGCTCCTCGCCATCGAGGAGGCCTTTCCGGAACTGGGAACACGCGGCGGCAAGGCGCCGGCACGGGAGGCGGCGCGCAAGCCTTCGACCCGCGCACCGAGCTAGGCGCCCCGCACCGGGGCGCGCCGGGCACTAGCCCAGCACCGCCTTCAGCAGCTTGCCCATCTCCGCGGGGTTGCGCGTGACCTTGATGCCGCACGCTTCCATCACCGAGAGCTTCTCCTGTGCGGTGCCCTTGCCCCCGGAGATGATCGCGCCCGCGTGACCCATGCGCTTGCCGGGAGGTGCCGTCACGCCGGCGATGAAGCCCACGACGGGCTTCTTCATGTGCTCCTTCACCCAGCGCGCGGCGGTCTCCTCGTCGGTGCCGCCGATCTCGCCGATCATGATCACCGCCTCGGTTTCGGGGTCGTCGTTGAACATGCGCATCACGTCGATGTGCTTCACGCCGTTCACCGGGTCGCCGCCGATGCCCACCGCCGACGACTGCCCCAGGCCCAGTGCCGTCACCTGGCCCACCGCTTCGTAGGTGAGCGTGCCCGAGCGCGAGACGATGCCGATCCGCCCCTTGCGGTGGATGTGGCCCGGCATGATGCCGATCTTGATCTCCTCGGGCGTGATGAGGCCCGGGCAGTTGGGCCCGATGAGGCGCGTCTCCTTTCCCTGCATCCGGTAGCGCGTGCGGATCATGTCGCGTACCGGGATGCCCTCGGTGATGCAGATCACGAGATCGAGGCCGGCGTCGACCGCATCGTCGATCGCGGCGGCGGCGTAGGGCGGCGGCACGTAGATCACCGACACCGTGGCGCCCGTGGCCGCGGCCGCGTCCTTCACCGTGTTGTAGATCGGGATGCCCTCGAAGTCCTGGCCCCCCTTGCC
>JAAOZZ010000188.1 GCA_012274175.1 Betaproteobacteria bacterium | reverse complement strand
CGAAGGACCGACACCATGAGACTCACGACCAAGGGGCGCTTCGCGGTCCCCGCGATGCCCGACCTCGCCCTGAACGGCGCGGACGGTCCGGTCACCCTGGCGGGCATAAGCGAGCGGCAGAAGATCTCGCTTTCCTACCTGGAACAGCTCTTCGGCAAGATGCGCCGCCGCCGGCTGGTGGAAAGCGTGCGCGGCCCGGGAGGCGGATACCACCTGGCGCGCGATCCGGCGCACGTGTCCGTCGCGGACATCATCCAGGCGGTGGAAGAGACGATGGACTCCACCCAGTGCGGCGGGCGCGAGAACTGCCACGAGAACCAGCGCTGCATGACCCATGACCTGTGGGAGGAGCTGAACACCACCGTCTACGGCTTCCTGTCGGGAGTGAAGCTCTCGCAGCTCGTGGAGCGCCAGCGCACCAAGCCCGTTGCCATCGTTCGCGCGGCCCGCTCGCGCATCCCGCACCCCGTATCGGCTTGAGACCATGACCCGCAAGCAACCCATCTACCTCGATTACTCGGCCACCACGCCCGTCGATCCGCGAGTGGCGGAGATGATGATCCCGTGGCTCACGGAGCACTTCGGCAATCCCGCGTCCCGCAGCCATCCGTTCGGATGGGAAGCAGAGGAAGCGGTGGAGAATGCCCGCGCCGAGGTGGCGAAGCTCGTGAACTGCGACCCGAAGGAGATCGTCTGGACCTCGGGTGCCACGGAAAGCGACAACCTCGCTCTGAAAGGCGCGGCGCACTTCTACAAGACCAAGGGCCGGCACCTGATCACCCTGAAGACCGAGCACAAGGCCGTGCTCGACACCCTACGCGAGCTCGAGCGCGAGGGCTTCGAGGTGACGTACCTGGACCCGAGGCCCGACGGGCTGCTGGACCTGGAGCAGTTCAAGGCCGCGATCCGCCCGGACACCATCGTCGTGTCCATCATGATGGTGAACAACGAGATCGGCGTGATCCAGCCCATCGCCGAGGTGGGCGAGATCTGCCGCGCGCGGGGCATCATCTTCCACGTCGACGCGGCGCAGGCCACCGGCAAGGTGGCGATCGACCTGGAGAAGCTCAAGGTCGACCTCATGAGCTTCTCGGCCCACAAGACCTACGGTCCGAAGGGCATCGGGGCGCTCTACGTGCGGCGCAAGCCGCGGGTGCGCCTGGAAGCGCAGATGCACGGCGGCGGGCACGAGAGGGGCCTGCGCTCCGGCACGCTCGCCACGCACCAGATCATCGGCATGGGGGAGGCGTTCCGGCTCGCCCGGGTGGAGATGGCCGCCGAGAACGAGCGCATCCGCATGCTGCGCGACCGGCTGCTGGCGGGCCTGCGCGACATGGAGGAGATCTACGTGAACGGGGATCTCGAGCACCGCGTCCCGCACAACCTCAACGTGAGCTTCAACTACGTGGAGGGCGAATCGCTCATCATGGGCATGAAGGAGCTGGCGGTATCGTCGGGCTCGGCGTGCACCTCCGCGAGCCTCGAGCCCTCGTACGTGCTGCGCGCCCTGGGCCGCAACGACGAGCTCGCCCACAGCTCGATCCGCTTCACCCTCGGGCGCTTCACCACGGCCGAGGACATCGACGTCGCGGTGCGCATCCTCAAGGAGCGCATCGGCAAGCTGCGGGAGATGAGCCCGCTCTGGGAAATGTACAAGGACGGCGTGGACCTGAACACCGTGCAGTGGGCCGCACACTAGGAGACAGCAATGGCATACAGCGACAAGGTCATCGATCACTACGAACACCCGCGCAACGTCGGCTCCTTCGGCAAGGACGAGCAGGGCGTGGCCACGGGCATGGTGGGGGCACCCGCCTGCGGCGACGTGATGAAGCTTCAGATCAAGGTGAACAGCCAGGGCATCATCGAGGACGCGAAGTTCAAGACCTACGGGTGCGGCTCCGCGATCGCCTCCTCCTCCCTCGTCACCGAGTGGGTGAAGGGCAAGAGCGTTGACGAGGCGGCGACCATCCGCAACACGCAGATCGCCGAGGAGCTGGCGCTGCCGCCGGTGAAGATCCACTGCTCGATCCTCGCCGAGGACGCAATCAAGGCGGCGGTCGCCGACTACCGCAAGAAGTACGGCGGCGGCGAGGACGCGGCCCCCGAGAAGAAGGCCGCCGACTGATGGCCGTCACCCTCACCGATCGTGCCGCCGATCACGTGCAGCGCTACATCGAGCGCCGCGGCAAGGGCGTGGGCCTGCGCCTGGGCGTGAAGACCACGGGCTGCTCCGGGCTCGCCTACAAGCTCGAATTCGCCGACGAGATCCTGCCGGAGGACACGCAGTTCGAAAGCCATGGCGTGCGGGTGCTCGTGGACCCCAAGAGCCTCGCGTACCTCGACGGCACGGAGCTCGACTTCGTGCGGGAGGGCCTGAACGAAGGCTTCAAGTTCAACAATCCCAACGAGAAGGACCGCTGCGGCTGCGGCGAATCGTTCAACGTATGAGCGGCGGGAGGGCTCTGCCCTCCCCGGCCGCGAGAAGGGGCGGGCGTCCGCCCCTTTTTTGTCCGAGATGACGCCGGAATTCGCGAGGAACCACTTCGAGTTGCTGGGACTGCCCGTGGGCTACGCGGTGGACGCGTCGCGCCTGGAGGACCGCTATCGGGAGCTGCAGTCCAGGGTGCACCCCGACCGGTTCGTCGCCGGGAGCGAAGCGGAGCGGCGCGTGGCGATGCAATGGGCCACGCGGGCGAACGAGGCGTACCGCACGCTGCGCGACCCGCTCGCCCGCGCGCGCTACCTGCTCGGCCTCAAGGGGTTCGACACCGGTGAGGAGACCAACACGTCGATGCCGGCGGATTTCCTGATGCAGCAGATGGAATGGCGCGAGGCTTCCGCCGACGCGCGCGCGGCCCGCGACGTCGCCGCGCTCGAGCGGCTGCGGGTCGACCTCGCCGAAGCGCGCCGGGAAATGCTCGAGCTCCTCGAGCGCTCGCTCGCCGCCGCCAACTACGAATCGGGATGCTCGCTCGTGCGCAAGCTGCGTTTCCTCGAGAAGCTCGAGGAAGAGATCGACGACGGGCTGGAGGGCTAGGGG
>JAAOZZ010000187.1 GCA_012274175.1 Betaproteobacteria bacterium | reverse complement strand
CAGGCGCTCGACCACCTTGAGGGGCTGGTGGGTCTTCATCGGCGAATGGCAGGGATCGTGGTACAGGTAGCGCACGCCCTCGACGCCCTCGAGCGCAAGGCCCTTTTCCATCAGGTACTCGTGGATGTCGAGCAGCCGGCAACCGGGGAAGATGCGCTCGAACTCGTATTTCTGGAGCTGGTCCATGCAGGTTCCGCACGACACCACCACCGTGCGGATGTCGAGGTAGTTGAGCGTGTTGGCGACCCGATGGAAGAGCACGCGATTGCGCACCGTGATCTGCTCTCCCTTGTCGGCGCGCCCCGCGGAAGTCTGCGGGTACCCGCAGCAGAGATAGCCCGGCGGGAGCACGCATTGGCTGCCCACGTGGTAGAGCAGCGCCTGCGTGGCGAGACCCACCTGGCCGAAGAGCCGCTCGGAGCCGCAGCCCGGAAAATAGAACACCGCCTCCGATTCCTCGGTCACTTTCGCCGGGTCGCGGATGATCGGCACGATCGCCGGGTCCTCCACGTCGAGGAGCGCGCGCGCGGTCTTCTTGGGCAGGTTGCCCGGCATCGGCTTGTTGATGAAGTGGATCACCTGCGCGGTGATGGCCGCCCGGCCCACGGTCTCCGGGGGATGGCGAACCTGCGCCTGGACCGCGGGCAGGCGGCCCCACAGCTTGTTGGCCAGGCGTTGCGCGCGATAGCCGAAGTCGATCATCGCCGCCTTGATGAGCTTGATGCGGGTCGCGTCGGTGGTGCTCAGGAACTGCAGCGCCGCCCAGGTGCCGAGGTTGAAGCGCCGCTTGCGAAGCCGCGCGAGGAGGTTGCGCATGGCGATGGAGACGTCGCCGAAGTCGATGTCGACCGGGCAGGGCGCCTCGCACTTGTGGCACACGGTGCAATGGTCGGCCACGTCGCCGTACTCGTCGAAGTGGCGGATGCTCACGCCCCGGCGGGTCTGCTCCTCGTAGAGGAACGCCTCCGTGAGCAGCGACGTGGCGAGGATCTTGTTGCGCGGGCTGTAGAGCAGGTTGGCCCGGGGCACGTGGGTCGAGCAGACGGGCTTGCACTTGCCGCATCTCAGGCAGTCCTTGAACGACTCCGCAATGGCCCCGATCTCGTTCTGCTCGAGGATCAGCGATTCGTGCCCGATCAGCGCGAAGGAAGGCGTGTAGGCGTCGGCGAGGCCGCCGCCGCGCAGCAGCTTGCCGCGGTTGAACCTTCCCTCGGGATCGACGCGCGCCTTGTAGGCGGCGAAGGCATCGAGCTCCTCGGGCTCGAGGAACTCCATCTTGGTGATGCCGATGCCGTGCTCGCCCGAGATCACCCCGCCCAGGCTCTTGGCGAAGCGCATGATGCGCGCCACCGCCGCGTTGGCCTCGCGCAGCATCTCGTAGTCGTCGGAATTGACCGGCAGGTTGGTGTGCACGTTGCCGTCGCCCGCGTGCATGTGCAGCGCCACGAAGACCCGCGAGCGCAGGACCTGCGCGTGCACCGCCTCGGCGCCCGCGACGACGGGGGCGAAGGCCCTGCCCTCGAAGATCTGCCGCAGGGGCTCCAGGACCTCGCGCTTCCACGACACGCGCAGCCTGCGCGACTGGAGCTCGGCGAAGAATTCCGGTTCGTCGATGCGCGCGAGGTATCCGGACCAACGGCCGCGGGCCTGCTCGATCAGCTCGCGCGCCTGCGCGGCGCGGTCGCCGAAGAACGCCGCCTTGTCGAGCTTCTCCTCGTCGCCGGCCACGGGCAGCTCGCCGGCGAAGTACGCACCCAGGGCGTCCAGGAGCTTCAGCTTGTTTCCGATGGACAGCTCGATGTTGATGCGCTCGATCCCGTCGGAATAGTCGCCCAGGCGCTCGAGCGGAATCACCACGTCCTCGTTGATCTTGAACGCGTTGGTGTGCTTCGAGATGGCCGCCGTGCGCGCGCGGTCGAGCCAGAAGCGCTTGCGCGCCTCGGGGGTGGTGGCGATGAAGCCCTCGCCGTCGCGCGCGTTGGCGATCCGCACCACCTGGGAGGCGGCCTGGGCCACGCCCTGCTCGTCGTCGCCTACGATGTCGCCCAGCAGGATCATGCGCGGCCGCCCGCGGCTCTTGGCCTTCGTCGCGTAGCCCACCGCCTTCACGTAGCGCTCGTCCAGGTGCTCGAGCCCGGCGAGGACCGCGTTGGGGCTTGCGTCGAGGAAGCGCTTGATCTCCACGATGGCCGGCACCGCGCGCTTCACGTCGCCGAAGAACTCCAGGCACACGGTGCGCGTGTGCGCGGGCATCCGGTGAAGCACGAAGGTCGCCGACGTGATGAGGCCGTCGCAGCCCTCCTTCTGCACCCCGGGCAGGCCCGCGAGGAACTTGTCGGTGACGTCCTTGCCCAGGCCTTCCTTGCGCAGCCGCCGGCCCTCGACCTCGAGGATCTCCTCGGATCGCACCGTGCGCCCGTCGGCCCCGAACCGGCGCACGCGGAAGCGCACGAGGGGCACCTCGTGGATCTTGCCGCGATGGTGGTCCAGGCGCTCCACCTCGAGCCACTCGGCCCCCGGCGTCACCATGCGCCAGCTCGCGAGGTTGTCCAGGGCGGTCCCCCACAGCACCGCCTTCTTGCCTCCCGCGTTCATCGCCACGTTGCCGCCGATGCACGAGGCGTCGGCCGACGTGGGGTCGACCGCGAATACCAGCCCCTCGGCTTCCGCGGCCTCCATCACGCGCTTGGTGACCACGCCGGCGCCGCAGCGAATCACCGGCACGGGTTCGGATAGTCCCGGCAGCACCCTGCGCTCGACGGGACCGAGCGTTTCGAGCTTTTCGGTGTTCACCACGGCGCTCAGGCGATGCAGCGGAATGGCTCCCCCGGTGTATCCGGTGCCGCCGCCGCGGGGCACGATGGTCAGGCCGAGCTCCACCAGGGCGCCCACCAGGCCCGCGCACTCCTCCTCGGTGTCCGGGCACACCACCACGAAGGGATACTCGACGCGCCAGTCGGTCGCGTCGGTCACGTGGGAGACCCGCGCCAGGCCGTCGAAGGCGATGTTGTCCCGCCGCGTGATGGCGCCCAGGCGCCGCAGGATCCGCTTGCGCAGCACGCGCGTCTCGGCGAACTCGCGCTCGAACGTGTCGACGGCGTTGCGCGCGCTCGAAAGAAGCTCCAGCACCCTGCGATCGCGCTCGGCGTCCGCCTGGTCCCCCACCCGCCGCTTCTCGACCTCGTGCAGGCGGTGGCGCATCGCGTCCACCAGCAGGCGCAGTCGCCGCGGGCTGTCGAGCAGGTCGTCCTGCAGGTAGGGGTTTCGGCGCACCACCCAGATGTCGCCCAGCACCTCGTAGAGCATGCGGGCGGAGCGGCCGGTCCGGCGCTGGGTTCGCAGCTCGTCCAGCGCGCGCCAACCTTCGGCGCCCAGCAGGCGGATGGCGATCTCGCGATCGGAGAACGACGTGTAGTTGTAGGGAATCTCTCGCAGGCGGGCGGTCATGGGGCGCTCGATCCCGCGGCCGGGGCGCTCGCGCGGGGGAGCCTTCGATCTTACCGCACTGCAGCAATCGGCACGACTGTAGTACGCTTGCAGGTCCCATGGACGAAATTCCCCAACGCATCCGCATCGCCACGCGGGAAAGCCGTCTCGCCATGCGACAGACCGAGATGGTGGCCGCCGCCCTGGTCGGCCGCCATCCCGCGCTCGCCGTCGAGATCGTCGGCATGACCACGCGGGGCGATCGCGTCCTCGATCGCCCGCTCGCGCAAGTGGGCGGCAAGGGACTGTTCGTGAAGGAGCTCGAGGTCGCGCTCGACGAAGGCCGCGCCGACATCGCGGTGCATTCGCTGAAGGACGTGCCGATGCAGCTGCCCGGGCAGTTCGCGCTGCGCACGTTCGGGGCGCGCGAGGATCCGCGCGACGCCTTCGTCTCCAACCGCTATGCCGCGCCAGGTGAGCTGCCCCGTGGGGCCGTGGTGGGCACCTCCAGCCTGCGGCGCGAGAGCCAGTTGCGCCGCGCATTTCCGGGGCTCGACCTCAGGCCCCTGCGCGGCAACGTGAACACGCGCCTCGCCAAGCTCGACGCGGGGGACTACGACGCGATCATCCTCGCCATGGCGGGTCTCAGCCGCCTGGGCCTGGGGGAGCGTGCGCGATGCGCGCTGGACCGCGCGATCGCATTGCCGGCGGTCTGCCAGGGCGTGCTCGCGATCGAATACCGGCGCGATCGCGACGACCTCGCGCGCGTGCTGGCGCACTTCGAGGACGGGGCCACGGCCGACGCCGCCCGTGCCGAGCGCGCCTTCGGCCTGGTGGTGGAGGGCAGCTGCGAGGTTCCCCTGGGCGCGCTCGCCACCGTCGCCGGCGCCCAGCTCGCGATCGAGGGCTTCATCGGGCTTCCCGATGGAACCCGCCTCGTGCGCAGCTCCGTCTCCGGCCGCGCCGCGGAAGCCCAGGCGCTCGGCCGCGCGCTGGGAGAAAAGCTCCTCGCCGCCGGGGGGCGCGAGATCCTTTCGGCCCTCGCGGGCAATCCCGCATGAGCGCGCGCCGGCTGCAAGGCGTAGGCGTGGTGATCACGCGCCCGCGGGCCGCCGGCGAAACCCTCGCGGCCGCCCTGATGCGCGAGGGTGCCAGGGCTTTCGTGTTTCCCGCCCTCGCCATCGAGGACATGACGCCGGCGCCGCGATCGGCCGCCGCCATCGACGGTCTCGATCGCTGTGGGCTCGCCATCTTCGTGAGCGCAAACGCGGTTGAAAAGGGGCTGGCGGCGGCGTTGAGGCGCGGTCCATGGCCGGCGCGCACCCGTGTAGCGGCCATCGGCGAGGCCACGGCGCAATCCCTCAGGAACTCGGGATTCGCTTCCGTGATCTCACCACGGGAGCGCCACGACAGCGAGGCCCTGCTCGCGCTGCCGGAGCTGCGCGCCGTCAAGGGGGAGAGCATCATCGTTTTCCGGGGCGAGGGCGGAAGGGAGCACTTGCGCGAAGCGCTGGAAGCCCGGGGGGCGCGCGTGGAATACGTCGAGTGCTACCGGCGAGTCCGTCCCGATGTCGATCCGACGGGACTGCTGCGCGCATGGGGCAAGGGCGAAATCCACGCGGTGAACGCGTTGAGCGCCGAGACGCTCGAGAACTTCCTCGCGATGGTGGGCGACGCGGGCCTCGCCCTCGCCGCGGAGTGCACCCTCGTGGTGCCGCATCCCGCCATCGCCGCCCATCCCGACGCGCGCCGCTTCGGCCGCGTCGTGGTCGCCACACCCGGGGCCGAAGGCCTGGTGGGAGCCTTGTCGCGGCTGCAGCTGACGTCATGAGCGAGCACCCGGCGGTTCCCGCCGCGCCGCGCACCATCCATCATCCCGTCGACCGCACGGCGCGCGCCCTCGCAGCACTCGCGCTCGTGGTGACGCTCGCCGCCGCGTGGCTTGCGGTAGACGCGCGCATCGGCGTGCATTCGATGGAATCGAGCGCCGGGGGACGCCTCGCGGAGCTGGGGGTGGAATCCTCCCAGGCGCGCAGCGCGCTCGGCCAGGTCCAGGCGTCGCTGCGCGAGGCCCAGGCGCGCATCGGCGAGCTGGAGTCCCGTGTGGCCGATACGCAGGAGCAGCGCGTGGCGCTCGAGGAGATGTACCGCGACCTCGCGCGCAGCGCCGACGATCGCGTGCTCTCCGAGGTCGAGCAGATGCTGGTGCTCGCGAGCCAGCAACTGCAGCTCGCCGGCAATGTGCGAGGTGCGCTGGCGGCCTTGCAGGCCGCCGACCAGCGGCTCGCGCACGCCGACAAGCTCGCGGCGACTCCGCTGCGCCGCGCGATCGCCCAGGACATGGATCGCCTCAAGGCGGTCCCGCAGATCGACACGGTCGGGATGGCCGTGAGGCTCGACGGCCTCATGCGCCAGGTCGATGCCCTGCCGCTGGTGATCGCCCAGACGGCGCCTGCCGTGCGCGTTGCCGCGCGCTGGCGCTCGTCGGAGGATCGGGGCTTCACCCGCGCCGCGCGGGATTTCTGGGAGGAGATGAAGGGACTGGTGCGCATCCGCGACATGGAAACGCCGGACATCGCCCTCGTCACTCCGGCCCAGGCCTACTTCCTGCGCGAGAACCTCAAGCTGCGGCTGCTGTCTGCGCGGGTTGCGCTGCTTGCGCGCGACGAGCCTTCGTTCCGCGACGACCTGCGGGAAGCGCAGGCCTGGATCGCGAAGTATTTCGACACGCGGGCGAAGGCCACCGGCACGACCCTCGCCGCCGTGAAGCAGATCGCCGAGAGCCCCGTCGCGATCGGCATCCCCGACATCAACGCGAGCCTCGCGGCGGTGCGCACCGCGCGCGCGGCGCGCGAGAAGAAGTAGCCCGTGCGCTTCGCGCTCTGGTCCCTGGTCCTCGCCGCCGTGGCGGTGGGCATCGCCCTCTTCGCGAGTAACTCGACGGGTTACGTCGTGATCATCTTGGCGCCATGGCGCATCGAGCTGTCCATCAACATGCTCGTGTTCCTGATCGTCGCGGGCTACTTCGCGTTCTACTTCCTCACCCGGATGGTGGCCACGCTGGTGGCGATTCCGCAACGAGTGAGCGCATACCGCGCCGAGCGCGAGCGCGACCGCCTGCGCCGGGCCTTGAGCGACGCGCTCCTCGCGTTCTTCCAGGGGCGCTACGCGTCGGCCGAGAAGAACGCCGCGACCGCGCTGACCGGCGACGAGACCAAGGGCGTGGCCGCGATCATCGCCGCGCGCAGCGCCCACGAGCTCGGGCGCTTCAGCGAACGCGAGCAGTTCCTCGACCAGGCCAAGGGATCCGCGCCCGAGGTGGACCAGGCACGCCTCACGACGCTCGCGGACCTGCTGGTCTCCCAGGGCCGCAACGAGGAGGCGCTCGCGGTGCTGAAAGACCTCTCGGCACGGGATTCGCGCAACCTGAGGCTGCTGCGCCTGAAATTGCAGGCGGAACAGGCGATGCACAACTGGGACGAGGTGCTCGACGCGGTGGCTTCCCTCGTGAAGCTGGGCGGTCTCGGTCCCGACGAGGCGCAAAGCGCGCGGCGGGCCGCGCACCTGGGGAACCTGCAACGCAAGGCCCAGGACGCGGCGGCGTTGGGCAGCTACTGGAAGCAGCTGCCTTCGGAAATGCGCATCGACCCGGCGATCGCCGCCACGGCGGCGCGCTACCAGATCGCCCTGGGCGGGCACGCCGAGGCGCTCGCGATCCTCGAGCAGGCGCTCGAGCGCGAGTGGAATCCCAGCCTCGTGGCGCTCTATGGCGAAGCCGCGGGCACCGACGCGCTGCCGCAGATAGAGCGCGCCGAGAAATGGCTGCGGTCCCACGCACGCGATCCGGCGCTGCTGCTGGCACTCGGCAAGCTGTGCATGCGCCAGAACCTGTGGGGCAAGGCGCAGAGCTACATCGAGGCGAGCCTCGCGCTGGAACCCACCCACGACGGTCACATGACGCTCGCGGCACTCATGGAGCAGATCGGCAAGCCCCAGGAAGCCGTGCAGCATTTCCGCCGCAGCGCAGAGCTGGCGGGCTAAAGCGACGAAGGAGCCGCGACGATGCGCGAATACGCACCCCTCACCCATGCCCCGCTCGCCCAGGGAGCGCGGGTGGCCCAGCCGGCCGCGCCTGGCCGCGTGACCCTCGACGACCCCGCGTTCTCGGTGATGACGGACCTGCGCGAAGTGCATGCGGCGACCATCATCCCCGAGGAATCCATCGACGAGGCCAACGCGAGGATGGTCCGGCGCGGGGTGCGGCTGCTGTTCGTGCTCGAGCGCCAGGGCGCGGTGACGGGGGTCATCACGGCCACGGACCTGCTGGGCGAGAAGCCCATGCGCTTCATGCGGGATCGCGGCGTGACGCACGCCGAGATCCAGGTGGCCGACATCATGACCCCGGCCTCGATGATCGAGACCCTCGCCCTGGTCGACGTGGCGCAGATGCGCGTGGGGCACGTCGTCGCCACGCTGAAGGCGGTGCGCCGCCAGCACTTGATGGTCTCGGAGGACGCCGGGCGGAGCATCCGCGGCCTCTTTTCCGCTTCCCAGGTGGCGCGCCAGCTCGGCGTGCAGCTGCAGACCTTCGCGGTGGCGCAGACTTTCGCCGAAATCGAAGCGGCCCTCGGCCGCTGAAGCCGCCGGGCCGATGGGCGATCGCTACCGGGAGATCTACGCCGGCTACCGCTGGAGCGTACCGCCCGACTTCAACATCGCGCACTACGCGTGCCGCCGCTGGGCTTCGGATCCCCAGCGCATCGCGCTGCACTGGGAGGACGAGTCCGGACCGTCCCGCACGCTGACCTTCCGCGAGATATTACGCGACGCCAATCGACTCTCGAACGCGCTGCGCGCGCTGGGCATCGTCCCGGGCGATCGCGTGGCACTGCTGCTGCCGCAGCGCCCGGAAATGCTCGTCGCCTATGTCGCCTGCTTCCAGATGGGCGCGATCGCCGTGCCGCTGTCGTTCCTGTTCGGCCCCGATGCGCTCGAGTACCGCCTGTCCCACAGCGGCGCGAAGGTGGCGATCGCGGACCCGGTGACGCTCGCGAACCTGGAGACGATCCGTCCCGGCCTTGCCCAGCTCGAGCACGTGCTGGGGGTGGCCGGCGCGCGGGCGTCGGCCACGCTCGACTGGGAAACCACGCTCGCCAAGGCGTCCCCGGAATTCGATCCGCCCGAGCTCCGCGCGACCGATCCCGCCGCGATCATCTACACCAGCGGCACGACCGGGCCTCCCAAGGGGACGTTGCTGCCCCACTGCGCGCTCATCGGAAACCTCCCGGGTTTCGAGCATTCCCACGACGGCTTTCCGCGCGAAGGCGACCT
>JAAOZZ010000186.1 GCA_012274175.1 Betaproteobacteria bacterium | reverse complement strand
GTCCCAAGAACATCATCTGGGCCGTGGCCCATGGCCACGAGGCGGCGGTGTCCATCGACCGCCTGTGCCACGGGGAGTCGACGGCCGATCGCCCCCCGCCCCGGGTGAGCCGCACCTCGCAGAAAATGGGCATCCACGAGTGGAGCTACGACAACCAGGTCGCGCCCGACGCGCGCTACAAGGTGCCGCTCAAGGAGCTCGCGATCGCGCTGAAGGACATCCGGCAGGAAGTGGAGATGGGATTCGACCCCGGGCTCGCCTGGAAGGAGGCGCAACGCTGCCTCAACTGCGACGTGCAGACGGTCTTCGCGCCGCGGCTGTGCATCGAATGCGACGCGTGCGTCGACGTCTGTCCCATGGACTGCATCACCTTCACCGCCAACGGCGAGGAGCCGGAGCTGCGCACGCGCCTGGGCGCCCCCGCCGGCAACCTCGCCCAGTCGCTCTATGTCCCGGTGCCGCTCAAGACCGGGCGGATCATGGCCAAGGACGAGGACGTGTGCCTGCACTGCGGCCTGTGCGCCGAGCGCTGCCCGACCGGGGCCTGGGACATGCAGAAGTACCTGCTGGAAATGACGCGCGCCGGGCCCGGCTGCCGCCCGTCCGCGGCGGCGGGCCGGGTGGCGGCCTGAAGGTTACGGCTGTAATCCCGCGGACATCGGGAATTGCATTCGCGCAAATAGAATTCGCCGGCATCAAGGGTCGAACATCAGGGGAGATGGACCATGCCGACGCAACAAGAATGCGTGCCCCCAGCGGGGCGCGTCTCGCCCGGTCTGTGCGCCTCGCGCTATCGTTCGCCGCGAGCGCGGGCGGCGGCGCCCAGGTGCCCACGAGGCTCCAGCCGGAATTCCCCCGTGAAGCGCTGCGCGCCGGTGCCGACGGGCGCCAGGTGGAGATCGACGTCGACTTCAAGCGCTGAAGCAGCCGCCGCGGAACGGATCCCATCGCCTCGAGCCCGTGCGATGCCGCCTCCGGCGCCTGGATTACAACGGGGTTACCGATGAAAGCCGGCCCGGATTGACCGCGCCGGTGACAACCAACAAAGTGCCGCCAGGATTGCACAAAGAGCGGCGCTACTCGCCACGAAGGAGATCGCAATGGTGCTTCGCAACCTGAAGATAGGTACCCGGCTCGCGCTCGGTTTCGGCGCGATTCTCGCCATCCTGCTGGTGGTCTCGGTCGCCGGCACGGCCCTGGGCACGAAAAGCCGCAAGGACCTGGCCGCGGTGGCCGCCGCATCGAGCGCGAAGGAGCGCATCGCCGCCGACATGAAGGAGCTGGTCCTCGATCGCTCGAGCGTCATGCGCAACGTCGGCCTGCTCACCGACTACAAGGCGATGCAGGTGGAGGAGCGCCGCGCCAATGCCTTGAGCCAGCGGTACCTGGATGCCCGGGCCGGCATGGCGCGCCTCGACCTGAGCGCCGCGGAGCGCGCAGTGCTCGAGAACCTCGACAAGCTCGACACGGCGGTGAAGGACCCCTTCAAGAAGGCGCTCGAGCTCCAGAGCGTCTTCCGCAACGAAGAAGCCGTGGGCCTGCTCATGAACGAGGTCGACCCGGCGGTGAAGAAGACGATGGCCGAGCTCGACCGCCTGGGCGAGATGCAGAAGAAGGCGAACGAGGATGCGACCGCCGCGGCCCTGGTCACGGGCGACCGGCTGGCCGCCACGACCTACGGGGTGGAAGGCATCGTGCTGGTGATGGCGATCCTGCTCGCCTGGGCCATCACGCGCAGCATCACGGTGCCCCTGGGCGAGGCCGTGGAAGTCGCCCGGCGCGTGGCATCCGGGGACCTGACTTCCCGGATCACCCTCCAGGGCCGGGACGAGGCGGCGGAGCTCCTGTCGGCGCTGCGGGACATGAACGAGGGCCTCGGGCGCATCGTGACCCAGATCCGCAGCGGCGCCGAGTCCATCGCCGTGGGCGCGGGCGAGGTGGCCTCGGGCAACCAGCAGCTTTCCAGCCGCACCGAGGAGCACGCGAGCTCGCTCGAGGAGACCGCTTCCACACTCGAGGAATTCACCACCACGGTGCGCCAGAACGCCGAGCACGCCAAGCAGGCGAGCCAGCTCGCCGGCAGCGCCTCGGCCACCGCCGAGAAGGGCGGGCAGGTGGTGAGCAAGGTCGTCACCACGATGGAAGAGGTGACCACGTCGTCGAAGAAGATTTCCGACATCATCGGCGTGATCGACGGCATCTCGTTCCAGACCAACATCCTCGCGCTCAATGCGGCGGTGGAAGCCGCGCGCGCGGGAGAACAGGGCCGCGGATTCGCGGTCGTCGCATCCGAAGTGCGCAGCCTCGCGCAGCGCTCCGCCGCGTCGGCCAAGGAGATCCGCGGGCTCATCGAGAATTCCGTGGGCCGCGTCGAGGCGGGGGCGCGCCTCGTCGAGCAGGCGGGCAAGACCATGGACGAGCTCGTGGGCTCGGTCAAGCGGGTGGCCGAGATCATGACCGAGATCGCCTCCGCGAGCCACGAGCAAAGCTCCGGCATCGAGCAGATCAACAAGGCCATCACCCAGATGGACACGGTGGTGCAGATGAACGCCTCCCTGGTGGAGGAAGCCACCGCCGCGGCCACGAGCATGGCGGGCCAGGCGACCGGGCTCGCCCGCGCAGTGGCCCAGTTCCGCCTCGAAGGGGGAGCGGGCGCCGCATTGCCCGCTGCGCAATCCGCGGGAAGCGGCGCGCTCGCCTCGTTCGCACGTGCGCCGGCCGCGACGGCGGATTCGCCCAATCCCCCGGCGAGCGCGCGGCGCGCGACCGCGCTCGCCACGGGCGACGAAGAGGACTGGAAGGAGTTTTGACGGGCGGCTCCCGGGAGGAGCCGGGCGAGCGCACCGCATGCAGCCAAAAATAAAAGGACGACCACCATGCCACTGATTGCCATGACGCGCGAGATGGGATCCCTGGGGAAGGATGTCGCCGCCGGCATCGCGGCGCGCACCAACCGCAAGGTCGTGTACCACGAGATCATCGAGCCGATCGCCAACAAGATGCGGCTTCGCAAGAGCCACGTCGAACGCTTCCTCGACGGCAAGTCGGGGCTCTGGGAGCGGCTCACCACGGACCGGACGAGCCTGTCGATCTTCACCGCCGACGAGACCTTCCGCTTCCTGCGGGACGGCTCCACCGCCGTGATACGCGGCTGGGGCGCGGTGCACCTGCTGAAGGAGATCCCGCACGTGATCCGCGTGCGCGTCTGCGCCCCGCTCGAGACCCGCGTCGCACGGATGATGCAGCGCCTGGCCACGGACAACCGCGCCACGATCGAGAGCGAGATCGAGATGAGCGAGGAGGCGCATACCGCCATCACCCGGCGCCACTTCGGCGTGAACTGGCGCGACCCCGAGAACTACGACCTGGTGCTGTCCACCGAGCGGCTGAGCGTCGAGGAGTGCGTCGACGAGGTCGAGCACATGATGCAGAAGGACCGCTTCCGGGAAACGCCGGAATCCCTGCGCATGGTGGAGAATGTGTCCCTGGAGTGGAGCGTGCGCTCGGCCCTGCGCCGCGACGGGCGCACCGCGAGCACCAATATCACGGTAGAGTGCGCCGAAGGTTGCGTGAGGCTCGCGGGAGTGGTGGACACCCAGAAGGTGTCGGCGGCGGCTTCCGAGGTGGCGGGGGCGGTCGAGGGCGCAAAGCGCGTCGACAACCAGCTCAAGACGACCGATGGCGTGGTTTCGCGCTACCGGCGGGAAGCTTGAGTTCGACAACGGAATTGTCTCGCGGCCGCGGTGCCGGACCCGCGGGACGCGAAGGATGGAGCCGGTATCCGAACATGGCAGCCCGTGTGGTCCTGAGCTTCGACGACGCGATCGTCAAGGAGATGGAGCTTTCCCGGCCCGTGACGGTGGTGGGCCGCCATCCCGACTGCGACATCGTGATCGAGCATCCCGCCGTTTCCGGGCGGCACATGCTCTTCCGGGTGGTGAACCGCACGGTCTACGTGGAGGACCTGGCGAGCACCAACGGCACCAAGGTGAACGGCATAGCGACGAGCCACCAGGTGGTCCATCACTTGGACATGATCGAGGTGGGGCGCCACAAGATGCACTTCTTCGACGACGCGCTGATGCCGGGCGGCGTGGACAACCTGGAGAGCACGGTGCTCACGGACTACGAGCGCACGATGCTCGCCGCGCACGTCGCACCGGAGGCGGCGAGTCCGGTCCCCGCGGAGGTGGACCTGTCGCGCACGATGGCGATCCCGCGCGATCCCCTGCTGCGCCGGCCTTCCGCGCCCACCGCCCCCCCGGCCCGATCCGGTCCCGCGCC
>JAAOZZ010000185.1 GCA_012274175.1 Betaproteobacteria bacterium | reverse complement strand
GAGGCGGGCGTGGCCCCGCCCTTGGGCGAGACCGGCGCCGATGGGATCGCCTTCGACGCCGGGCGCGTCTCCTGGATCGGCGCGGCGCGCGATGCGCCCTCGGGCGCCGCCTCGGCTCCGAGGATCGACGGGAAAGGACGCTGGCTTACGCCGGGCCTCGTCGATTGCCACACCCATCTCGTGCACGCGGGCAATCGCGCGCGGGAATTCGAGATGCGCCTCGCCGGGGCGAGCTACGAGGACATCGCCCGGGCCGGCGGCGGCATCCGGGCCACGGTGGCGGCAACCCGAAGCGCGAGCGAAGCGGCGCTCGTGGCCCAGGCGCTCCCGCGCCTCGCGGCCCTCGCGGGCGAGGGCGCCACCGTGGTGGAGATCAAGTCGGGGTACGGGCTCGACGTGGATCACGAGCTGAAGATGCTGCGCGCGGCGCGCCGTCTGGGGGAGCTCCGTCCCGTCACGGTGCGCACCACCCTCCTCGCGCTGCACGCGCTGCCCGCGGAATACGAAGGCCGCCCCGACGCCTACGTCGATTACGTGTGCGCCGAGATGATCCCGGCCGCGGCGCGATCGGGACTCGCCGACGCGGTGGACGGATTCTGCGAGCGGATCGCGTTCAGCGCGGATCAGGTGGAGCGCGCGTTCCGATGCGCGCAAGAACACGGCCTGCCGGTCAAGCTGCACGCCGAGCAGCTCTCCCATCAGGGCGGCGCCGCGCTCGCGGCCCGCTACGGCGCGCTTTCAGCCGACCACCTCGAATATCTCGACGAACCCGGCGTCGAAGCGATGGCGCGCGCCGGCACGGTCGCGGTGCTGCTCCCCGGCGCCTTCTTCCACCTGCGCGAAAAGCAGCTTCCGCCGATCGAAGCCTTGCGGCGGCACCGCGTCCCGATAACCGTCGCGACGGACAACAATCCGGGGACCTCACCTTACGCGTCGCTGCTGCTGATGATGAACATGGCGTGCACCTTGTTTCGTCTCACGCCCGAGGAGGCGCTCGCGGGCGTGACGCGCGAGGCCGCCCGCGCCCTCGGCATGTCGAAGACCCACGGCACGCTCGCCGTGGGCAAATCGGCCGACGCGGTCCTGTGGGACGTGGGGCATCCGTCGGAGCTCGCCGCGAGCTTCGGTGCCCATCGGCCCGCCGCGATATGGCGCGCGGGGCAGGCGGTGTCCGCTCTCAGGGCCGCCCCATGACGAAGGCGCTCGTATCCGCTCCGCCATTCGATTTCCGCGCCGGGAAGGCGGCCCTGCTGGTGAGCATGCCCCACGTGGGCACCGAGATACCCGAGTGCATGGCCGGACGCCTTTCCGCGGCGTGCGAGCCCCTGGGCGATACCGACTGGCACCTTCCGCGCCTCTACGACTTCGCGGCCGGCCTGGGCGCATCGGTGCTCACCGCGCGCTACACGCGCTTCGCCGTGGACCTCAACCGCCCGCCCGACGACGCGCCGCTCTACGCCACCGCGACCACGGGGCTGCACCCGGACATCCTTTTCGACGGCACCCCGGCGTTCAAGCCGGGACAGGACTTGCAGGAAGCGGAGCGCGCGGGCTTCCTCGAGCAGGTCTGGCGGCCCTACCACGGCCGCATCGCCTCCGAGCTCGAGCGCATCGTGGCCGCCCATGGATACGCGATCCTCTTCGACGCCCATTCGATCGCGAGCGAGATCCCGCGGCTATTCGAGGCCACGCTGCCGGAATTCAACCTGGGTACTGCGGACGGTGCGAGCGCCGACGCCCGGCTCACGGAGCGCCTCGCCTCGGTGCTGCGGGAGGCGCGGGAATACCGACTCGCGGTGAACGGACGCTTCACGGGCGGCTATATCACGCGCCGCTATGGGCGCCCCGATGAGCGCGTGCACGCCGTGCAGCTCGAGCTGGCACAACGCACCTACATGAACGAGAAGGCACCCTACGATTACGTGCCCGCGCGAGCCGAACGCGTGCGGCCTTTCCTCCGGGGCTTCGTCGAGGCGATGCTCGACTGGGGGCGAGGCCACGGGGCGTAGCCCCGGCGCCCCCTCACGAGCAATAGGTCTTCACGTTCTCCTGCACCCGCTGCTTGGCCGCCTCGCGCTTGGCCGGGTCCAGGGCCACCATCTCGCCCTTGTCGTTCTTGAACGTCACGTCGGCATTGCCCTCGAGCACGCGAAGCTGGTCGCGCTCGTACTTGCACCTCGCCGCGCGATCCTCCGGGGCCTTCTGGCCGTCCTTCGCCTTGTCGCCGGACGGCGCCGCGGCGGGCGCGCTCCCGGTCGCGGCTGCCGGCGCCGGAGCCGGCGCATCCCCGGATCCCGTGGAAACGTTCAGCTTCTTCGCGCCGGCATCCGGCGGCGGCGCTTCCCCGTAGTGCGTCCTGCCGTTTGCATCGACCCACTTGAAGATGTCCGCGTGCGCGCACAGCGCGACAAGCGTGGCCAGCAATGCGATCGCTCTCATGTCCACCTCCCGCACCCATGGTAGACCATCTACAGGATTTCCAGCAGCCCGGAGAGGTCGCGCAATTCGTAGTCGGGCTTCGCTGCGGGATCGATCAGGGGATCCCCGTTCCGGTTGGACCACGCGCAGCGCAGGCCCGCGAGCCGCGCGCCGAGCACGTCGTTGCCCGAGCCGGCGACGTGCAGCAGGTCCCCGTTCGCGATGCCGAGCCTGCGTTGCGCAAGGCCGTAGATCGCCGGATGGGGCTTGTAGTATCCGGCGTGGTCCGAAGCGAACACGTGGTCGATTTCCACCGCGAAGCGTCCCGCCGCCGCGCGCAGCATGTCTTCGTCGCCGTTGGAGAGCAGCCCCAACGCGTAGCCCCGCGCCTTGAGCCGCGAGAGCGTGTCTTCGGCCTCGGGCCACGGCGTGAGCGCGTCCCACGCCGCGGTCAGGCGATCGACTTCCTGAACCGAAAGCTGCAGGCGGGCCTTCGCGGCGGTGAACTCGAGCGCTCTCCTCGTCACGAGGCGAAACGGCAGCCGCCCTCCGGGCAGCGAGTTCGTGAGCTGAGCGTACTCGAGCTGCTTCGCGCGCCAGGCGCGCACGAACGCGGGCACGTCGCCCACGCTGTCCATGGCCTTCCGCACGCGCGGCACCAGGCTCGACTCGTAATCCAGGAGCGCGGTATAGACGTCGAACGTGATGAGCCGCGGAGACGCCGCCCTGCCCTCGCCCACGGCGCGCGCTAGACCTTGTAGTCGAAGTTCGGCGGCCGCTTTTCCTTGAGGGAAGCGAGTCCCTCGCGCACTTCCGGGCCGTTGAAGCTCAGCAGCTCGAGCGCCGCGGAGTTGTCGAAGATCGGCCCCGCCAGGCGCAGCCAGTTGTTGAGGGCGTACTTGCTCCAGCGGATGGGACGCTGCGCGCCCGTGGCGAGCCGCGCGGCCACCTCGAGGGATTTCCGCTCCAGCTCCTCGTCGGGCACGCAGAGCGACACGAGGCCGATGCGCTCCGCCTCCTCGCCCGACACCGGCTCGCAGGTGAGCACGTAGTACTTGGCCTTCGCCATGCCGCACAGCAGCGGCCAGATCATCGCCGCGTGGTCGCCCGCCGCGAGGCCCAGGCGTGTGTGCCCGTCAATGAGCTTTGCGGTCTTCGCGGCGATGGACACGTCGGCCATCAATGCGGCGGCGAGCCCGGCGCCCACCGCGGGTCCGTGGATCGCGGAAACCACGGGCTTGGAGCAGTTGATGATGTTGTAGCAGAGCTCCCGGAATTCCCGCAGCGCTTCGGCCTGCCGGTTGTAGTCCTGGGTGAGCTTTTCCACCATGCCGAAATCCCCGCCCGCGCAGAACGCCTTGCCCGCGCCGCGGATGATGGCCACGTTGGTGTCCGGGTCGCGGTCCACGTCCAGCCACACGCGCGTCAACTCCCCGTGGGCTTCCCAGGGAAGGGAGTTCAGCTTCTCCGGGCGATTGATGGTGATGCGCAGGACCCGGTCGGAAGGGCGGTCGAAGGCCAGGTACTGGTAGGAAGCGAAGTAGTCGTTCATGGAATCGTCCGTCGATGGAATTGCGGGAGGATAGTCGGCACGCTCGAAAGCGCGGCCGGCAACGGCGCGAGGCTCAGTGCTGCATGCCCCACTTGCGCACCGTGGCCTTCTCGAGGGTGGCGAAGACCACGTTCTCGATCACGAAGCCGATGGCGATCACCGCGAGCAGGCCCGCGAACACCGAAGGGATCTCGAGCTCGTTCTTGTTCTCGTAGATGAACCACCCGAGGCCGCCGGAGCCGGAGCTCACGCCGAAGACCAGTTCCGCGGCGATCAGCGTGCGCCATGCGAACGCCCAGCCGATCTTCAATCCCGCGAGGATGCTGGGGAATGCCGCCGGGATGAGGATCTTCGCCACGTAGCGGAAGCCCGTGAGCCCGTAGTTGCGCCCGACCATGCGCAGCGTGTTCGAGACGGAGAGGAAGCCCGAGTGGGTCGCGAGCGCCACCGCCCAGAGCACCGAGTGCACGAGGACGAAGACGATGCTCCCGGTCCCCAGCCCGAACCAGATGAGTGCGAGCGGCAGCAGCGCGATCGCGGGGAGCGGATTGAACATCGAGGTGAGCGTCTCCAGCAGGTCGGTGCCGATCCGGGTGGTGATCGCGGTGGTGGCGAGGAGCGCGGCGAGCGCCACCCCGATGGAGTAGCCGATGAGCAGCACCTTGAGGGAGACCGCCATGCGGCTCGCCATCTCCCCGCTCGCGACCGCGTCCCACAGCGCCTTCATGGTCGCGCCGAACGTGGGAAACAGGAGCTCGTTGCCCAGGTACAGGCCGTACGCTTCCCACACGATGCCCAGCAGCACCAGCAGGAAGAGCTTGCGCGCCCACGCCTGCCCGTAGAGGCGCTCCCACGCTCCGAGGGGCTTCTGGACCACCCCGGTCGCCTTGCCCACCACCGATCGACGAATGAACTCGTTGCGCTCCAGGGCCATGTCAGCCACCGATGGCTTCCTCGACCTCGTCCTCGAACAGCATCTCGTGGATGCGCCGGCTCAGGGTCTTGCCGGTGGTCGGGTCCGGCTCGTCCTGGCCGTTGCTGTTGAGCTCCGCCTTCACCTGCCCGGGGTGCGGGGAGAGCAGCAGGATCCGGTTGCCGATGGTGACCGCCTCGGGAATCGAGTGGGTCACGAAGAGCACCGTGAAGCGCGTGCCCTCCCAGAGCTGGAGGAGCTCGTCCTGCATCTTGCGCCGGGTGAGCGCATCGAGGGCCGCGAAGGGCTCGTCCATCAGCAGGATGTCGGGCTCCATCGCCATGCCGCGGGCAATGGCCACGCGCTGCTTCATGCCCCCGGAGAGCGTGTGCGGGTAGCTGTCGGCGAACGAGGTGAGGTTCACCTTCTCGATGTAGTGCATCGCGCGATCGACCGCTTCCCGGCCCGCGAGCCGCCGGCTCGCCTTGAGGGCGAAGACCACGTTTTCCTTCACGGTCTTCCAGGGCAGGAGCTGGTCGAATTCCTGGAACACCATCACGCGATCGGGCCCGGCGCGATCGACGACGCGGCCCTTCAGCCGGATCTCGCCCTCCACCGGGCGCAGGTACCAGCCCACGGCCTTGAGCAGCGTGGACTTGCCGCAGCCCGACGGTCCCAGCAGCACGAAGCGGTCCGAGCGGTGCACCTGGAAATCGACCCGGAACGTGGCCGTCACCAGGTGCTCCTGGGTCTTGTATTGCAGCGTCACGCCGCGCACGTCGAGCAGGACGTCGTCCATGGCCGCCTCAGCTCCCCGGCAGGTTTTGCGCCGTGGCGAAGAACAGGTCCTTCCACGACGCGGGCGCGTGCTTGATGCGCCCGATGCGGTGCAGGAACACGGCCACGGGATAGGTCGCGCTGGGCGCCAGGCGGAAGGCGATCTTCGGGTTGTCGAGCATCGACACCATGTCGTCCACGGAGGTCTTCTCGTGGGTGACCTTGAGGTAGATCTCCGCGGCCTTGCGGTGGTCGCTCTTGATGAGCTCCATCGCGTCTCCCATCGCCTCCACCACGCTGCGGGTGACGGCCGGGTTCTCGTCCACGAACTTCGTGGTCGCGTAGAGCAGGATCAGGGTCGCGGGCCCGCCGTAGACGTCGTAGCTGTCCAGGACTGGCCTGATCGCCGGATTGCGCAGCTCCATGAAATCGTACGGGGCGGCCGTAAAGTGCGCGGTGATCTCGCTCTGTCCCGAGAGCATCGCCGTCGCCCCGTCCGGGTGGCGCATGGAGACGGTGAGCTTGTCGAGGCGCTCGAAGTTCGCGTCCCCCCATTTCTTCGCCGCGGCCATCTGCAGCGTGACCGCCTGCATGGAGGTCTTCACCGCGGGCAGCGCGATGCGGTCCTTGTCGGTGAAGTCCGCGATGGACTTTACCGCCGGGTTGCGGGTGGTGAGCGTCATCGGCACGTCGCTCACCGCGGCCACCGCCTTCACGTCGCCCTTGCCGCCCTGGGTCTTGTCCCACAGCACGATGAGCGGTCCCACGCCGCCGGCGGAGAAGTCGACCGCGTGGGAGAGGAGCGCGTCGTTCACGCTGGCCCCTCCCGAGAGCTGCGCCCAGGTGACCTTGAGGTCCGGGATGCCGTTGGCCTTCGCGCGTTTCTCCACCAGCTTCTGGTCTTCCATCACGACCAGCGGCAGGTAGTGGATGCCGAACTGGCGCACGATGCGCACCTCGTTCGTCTCCGCCGCGGCGGGGACGGAAATCGTTGCCCCCAGGATCGCGGCGCCCGCGCACAGGAGCGCCCGGATTGCGTTCTTGCATTTCATCTTCACTATCCTCCAGTCGGTGGCCGTCGGCGGCTTGGTCGCCGTCTTGGTCTGTCTACTTCGGTGGGCGGAATTTTGGCTTGCGCTTTTCCCTGAATGCCTTCACTCCTTCGTCGCGCTCGCCGCTCGCAATGGCCAGCGCGAAAAGCTTGTTCTCGTAGTCCAGGCCCGCGGCCAGGTCCAGGTCGGCGCTGCGCAGCACCGCGTCGCGCGCGGCCATGAGGGACACCGCGCCCTTGGACTGCCACTTGCGGCAGATTTCCGTCGCCGCGGCCATGAGCTCCCCGGCGGGACACACGCGGTTCACGAGGCCGATGCGCCACGCCTCCTCGGCGCCGATCGGTTCGCCCAGGGTCACGAGCTCCATCGCCCGCCCCATGCCCACGAGGCGGCCCAGGCGCTGGGTGCCGCCGCTGCCGGGAATGACGCCCAGGTTGATTTCCGGCAGCCCCAGCAGGGCATTGTCCGCCGCGATGCGCAGCGTGCAGGCGAGCGCCAGCTCGAGGCCCGCGCCCAGGCAGTAGCCGTTGATCGCCGCCACCGTCGGAAGCCGCATCGACTCGATGAGGCGCGGCAGCTCGCGGCGAAGCTGTGCGCGCGTCGAAAGCTCGCCTTCCACGGTACGCTCGGCGACTTCATTGATGTCCGCGCCCGCGGAAAACGCCTTGTCGCCGTCTCCGGTGACGATGACGGCGTCGGCCTGCCCGCCCTCCTCCAGGGATCGCAGCGCGAGCACGCACTGCTCGCGCATCACGAGGCTCATCGCGTTGCGCCGCGCGGGATCGCAAAGCCGAACGACCGCGATGCGCTCCTCGATGGAGACCACCACCCGCGGCGCGCCTTCCCGTTGCTCAGCCACGGGAGGCCTCCCCGAGCAGGGACTTCACCGTCTTGCCCCCCGCGTTCTTCGGCAGGGAGGCAAGCAGCTCGATGCTGCGCGGCTTCTTGTACTCGGCGATGTGCGCGGCGCAATGGCGCTGCACATCCTCGAGGTCCAGCCGCTCGCCTTCGCGCACGACGAGATACGCCTTGACGCTCTGGCCCCACTTGGGATCGGCCACGCCCACCACCGCGGCGTCGAGCACCGAGGGATGCAGCATCAGGACCTGCTCGATCTCGGCCGGGTAGATGTTGACCCCGCCGCTGATCACCACGTCGCTCAACCGGCTCACGAGGTGCAGGAAGCCCTCCTCGTCGAGGAATCCCAGGTCGCCGGTGTGGAACCAGCGCCCCGTGAAGGCGCGCGCGGTGTCGTCGGGACGGTCTCGGTACGCCGTCATCGCCGAGGGGTTGTCGCACCAGACTTCCCCCACCACGCCCAGGGCGCATGGCCGCCCTTCGTCGTCGGCGATCATCAGCTCGACGTTGCGGAAGGCCTGGCCCACGGAATCGGGCTTGCGCAGCTGGTCCACGGGGCGCAGCACCGTCATGCTGTTGGACTCCGTGGAGCCGTAGTAGTCGTAGAGCTGGGTGGTCACCTTCTCGAGCACGCGCTTCTTGGTGGCGACCGGCAGCGGGGAGCCGCAGGTCACAAGGCGCTTGAGGGAGCGAAAATCCGCGCTCGCACCGTCCTGGTCGATCGCCTCCACGATCATGGTGAGCATCGTGGGCACCGTGAGCGCGGAGCTCACGCGCTCGCCGCCCACGATCGCGATGAACGCCTGGGGGTCGAAGTGGGGAAGGATGCGCACCGTGGCGCCCGCGTAGAGGTGCATCAGCGTGAAAGTGAGGCCGGCCGAGTGCACCTGGGGCATCGTGCCGAGGTACAGGTCGCTCTCGTCCAGGCCGTATTGGATGGCGGCGTTCAGCACCCAGACCATGCGGGCGCGATGGGTCGCGAGCGCGCCCTTGGGCTCGCCCGTGGTCCCCGAGGTGAACATGAGGCTGAAGAAATCGCTCTCCGCCACGGGCGGAAGCGCGTCGGGCTCCTGCGCGAGGAGCGAGCCCAGGGCGATGGCGCCCTCCGGCGTGTCGCGCTCGGCGTCCACCCGCACCATCGCGATGCCCGACTGGCCCAGCGTGTCGGCGGCCTTGCGCACCGTGGGTTCGAGGAGCGCGTTCGTGAAGACCGCGCGCGGTCGCGCCTGGCGCAGGATCGCCTGCACCTCGAACGACTTGTAGCGGGGATTGATGGGCGAGAAGATGGCACCCGACCGCGCCACGGCGAGCACCACCACCACGTAGTCGATGCAATTGGGCAGGTAGGCGCACACCACCTCGCCGCGGCGCACTCCGAGCCGCACGAGGGCGCTGGCGAGCGTTTCGGCCTGGCGATCGAGCTCGCCGTACGTGACGGCCCGCTCGCCGTCGTAGAGCGCGCGCTTGCCGGGCTCGATGCGCGCGAAGTGCCGGGTCACCGCACCCACGGTGAGCTCGGTTCCCACGGTGCCCACCACGGGGCGCATCTCGCTCACGGCAAATCCTCGGTGGCGAGCAGGCCCTTCAACTTCTGCATGCCTTCGCGCAGGGGTATGTCCACGGGGCAGACCGCGCTGCAGTTGCCCAGCCCGTGGCAGCGCAGCGCACCCGACTCGTGGGCCACCGTGGCAAGCCGCGACCTGCCGGGCGCATCGCGCTCGTCCAGGCTCAGCATGAAGATGCGGTTCATCGCGGCCGGCCCCAGGTAGCCCGGGCGCGTCGCGGACCATTCGCACGCCGAATAGCACGCGCCGCACGTGAGGCAGCCGTTCTGCGCCTCGATCGCCGCGCGATGGGGCGCGCCCGGGGGCATGGTGCGCAGCGTCTTGCGATCCGGCTCCTTTGCGCGCATCGCGGCATCGGAGCGCTTGAACGTGTCGAAGAAGGGCGCCATGTCGCACATGAGGTCGCGCAGCACCGGCAGCGCGCGCAGCGGCGATACGCGCACGTGGTCGGTGCCCAGGGTGCCGATGGCGGTCTGGCACGCGAGGGCCTCCTTGCCGTTCACCACGACGGCGCACGAGCCGCACATGCCCGCGCGGCACGAGTACCGGAAGCCCAGGGTGGGATCGAGGTGGTGGCGCACGTAGAGGAGCGCGTCCAGCACCCGGCTCGTGGCCGAGGGCACGGGCACGTCGAAGCGCGAGGCGGCCCCGGCGGTGGAGCGGGAGACTTCCAGGGTGATGCGGGTGGGCTTGCTCTCGTTCATCGGATCCCCGCAGGGAGGAATGCCGCGAGGGCCGCGAGGCCGTACGCGAAGGTCGCGGCGAGCGCGAAAAGCGAGGCGCGGGTGATCCATCCCGCGGCGGGAGAGCTGCGCGCGTAGTCCTGCAGCATGCTGCGCAGGCCGAGGAAGCCATGGGCGCTCACGGCGGCGAGCAGCAGCACGTCCAGGCCCAGGATCACCCCGCCCTTCACGCGCGCCGACACTTCCGCGAAGGTGGATGCGTCGACGCCGAAGAAGAAGTACTGGAGCACCAGGTGCGCGAGCACCAGCGGGAAGGCCGCGAGCGCGGTGTAGCGCTGCCAGCGCCAGAGCCTCAGGTCGGACAGGATCGCGCGCATCGTCCGGCTCCTATCGCGCCACGGCCAGGGCCGCGGCCACCGCCCAGATGCCCAGGGTCGTGGCGACCGTGGTGCGCGCGAACGCGTTGCCGCCCGGGCGCAGCCAGCCGCGCTCCGCGGCGATGATGTGCAGCCCGTTCAGGCCGTGGAACGCGACGCATCCGAAGATCGCCAGCTCCACCGCCCTGAACACCGGGTGGCGCAACGCCGCCATCACCGCCGAAAACGCCTCGGGGCCGGCCACGAGCGCGGTGGAAATGGTGAGCACGTGGGCCACGAAGTACACGAGCAGCGCCGTGCCGGTGACGCGGTGCAGGATGAACATCCAGTTGCGCGCCGAATAGATTCTCCACATGGGCTTCAGATCTCGCTGGTGAAGGCCGGGGCGACGGCCTTCGCCTTGTCGCCGGGAATGACCGTGTCGCCCTGGAGGTCCTCGGGGCGGCGGCGGGTGAACTTCACCGGCCGGCGCGCGGCCGCGATGGAACCGTCGGGCGCGCGGGACAGGAAAGTGTTGAAGAGGCCGTCGGCCGAGGTCTCGGGAAAATCCTCCCGGTAGTGGCTCCCGCGGCTTTCCTTGCGCAGCAGCGCCGAGGCCTGGATCAATCGCGCCACGCCCACCAGGTTCTCGAGGTTGATCCTCTCGTGCAGGGCCGCGTTGCCCGCGCGATCGGCGGGAATGCCCACGCCGCCCAGCGCTTCCTCGATGCGATCGAGCTCGCTCGCGGCCACGCCCAGGGATTCGGCGCTGCGGATGATGCCGAGGCGGTCCCAGGCGACCGCACCCAGGTCGCGGCGCAGCGTGAACGGGTTGGCATCGCCGGCGCGCGCTTCGAGCCGTGCGGCGATCCGTGCGGATTCCGCCGCCGAAGGCGCGGCGGCCGCACTTTCCGGCAAATGGCGCACCATCGCGTCCCCCGCCACGGCGCCGAACACGATCGACTCCGCCACGCCGTTGCCGCCGAGGCGATTGGCCCCGTGCACGCCGCCCGCGTCCTCGCCCGCGGCGTAGAGTCCCGGAATCGTCGTGCGGCATTCGGTGTCGATGCGCATGCCGCCCATCTGGAAGTGCGCCGTGGGCGTGACGGGGATCGGCTCCGTCGCCATGTCGTAGCCGATCGACAGGCAGCGCTTGTACATGCCCGGAGAGGACTTCAACAGGAACTCCTTGCCCAGGTGGCGCACGTCCAGCAGCACGCCGCCCTGGGGCGTGCCGCGTCCCGCGCGAATCTCCATGTAGCCGCTGCGGGAGACGCGATCCCGGGTCGAGCGTTCCATCTTCGCCGGGTCGTAGCGCGCCATGTAGCGCTCGCCCTGCGCGTTGAGCAGGTGTCCTCCCGCGCCCCGCAGGCCTTCCTCGAGCACCACGCCGGTCATGACCGAGTCACCCGCGATGAGGCCCGTGGGATGGAACTGCATCATCTCCATGTCGACGAACTCGGCGCCGGCGCGAAATCCCATGGCGAGCCCGTCGCCGCTCTTCTCGAGGGACGCGGGCGTGATGCGATAGAGCGGCGCGGCACCCCCCGTGGCGAGCAGCACCGCGCGCGCGGCCATGCGCACCAGCTCCCCGGCGTGGGCTTCCAGCAGCAGCGCTCCGCAGACCCGCTCGTGCCGCTCGTCGAAGAGCAGGTCCACGCCCCGCACCTCGTTCATCACGCGGATGTCGCGCACCATCACCTGCTCCGAGAGCCGGCTCATGAGCTCGATGCCGGTGAGATCGGCGCGGTGCACCGTGCGGTTGAACGACTGCCCCGCGAGCGCCCGCTGGTGGATGGTGCCGTCGGCATTCCGGTCGAAGTAGCAGCCGAAACGGTTCTCCAGCTCGATGATGCGATCGGGCGCCTGGGTGACCAGCGTCCACGCGAGCTCCTGGTCGTTGATGAGTCCGCCGCCCCGCAGCGTGTCGTCGAAGTGCTGGTCGAAGGAATCGTCCGGGTGCAGCACGACGTTGTAGCCGCCCTGCACCATGCGCGTGCAGCCGCTCTTGCCGAAGAGGCCCTTGCTCGCCACCACGATCTTGAGCGCCGGATCGGCGTCCCGGGCGCGGATCGCCGCGTAGAGGGCCGCGCCGCCGCCGCCGAGGATCAGGATGTCGCAGGCCTCATGCCGCACGGGCCGCGCTTCCGGTTCTCGCCAGCATGTAGCCCATGGATGCCGAGATCGCCCCGGCGGCCGCCAGCACGAGCGGGATCACGCGCTCCACGGCGCGGGTGTCCATGCGGAACGCCGGGATCGCGAGTCCGCACGCCGCCACGACATGGCCCGTGTGGTCGCGCACCGGGGCCGCGAGGCCGCCCATCTCGGTGTGGTTCTCGGCCAGCGTCACCGCGTAGCCGCATGCGCGCACCTCGGCCAGGCGCTCGCGGATCTTCTTGCGGTCGGTGACGGTCTTGGGCGTGCGCCGCTCGAGCGTCTGCGCGAGCACGCGCTCGGCCATCTCCTCGTCGAAGGCGATCATGGCCCGTCCCGTGGCCGTGCACCACGAGGGATTCATCTGGCCCAGCCGCGTCTGCACCCGGATCGAGCGCGGGCTTTCCACCTTCGAGACGTAGACCACGCCGCCGGAAGGATCGAGCACCGCGAGGTGCACCGTCTCGCCGGTGTCGACCATGAGCTTGTCGAGGACGGGAAGCGCATGCTTCACGAGGTCCAGGTCGCGCAGCGCGTTGGCGCCGATCCTCCAGGCCTTCAACGTGAGCCCGTAGCGTCCCGTCTGCGGATCGCGCTTCGCGAATCCGGTGTTCACCAGCGTGGAGAGCATGCGGTGCACCGTGCCCTTCGGCCGGCCCGTGGCCTCCACCACCGCGCTCAGCGCGATCGGGCCCTGGGCGTTGCCGAGCACCTCGAGCATCTCGAGGGTGCCGGCGGCCGATGCGATGATCTGGTTGCGGGTGAGCGCGGCCATCGAAGAGGGGGTCTGCAATGCAGAATGCGGTTGCGTAGGCCTGCTACCGTAAACGTTCCCTCGGCAGGCTGTCAACCCGGAAAGCGCCTTTCACGGCGCTTTCCGCCCATGGTTCTGCATGGAGGAACCGCAGGAAAGGGGCCCGGAAGCCCCGCGCGTCAGTCGTTCACCTTGATGTGCGCCTGCTGGATCACGCTGGCCGCCGACTGGATCTCCTCGCGGATGAACTTGTCGAGCTGCTCGGGCGTTCCCCCCGTGGGCTCGGCGCCTTGCGCGGCCAACGCGTGCACGATGTCGGGCATCGCGAGCGCGTCGTTCACCGCCTTGTTGAGCCGCGCGATCACGGGAGCGGGCGTGCCCTTCGGCGCGATGAGGGCGATCCAGAACACCTGGTTGAAGCCGGGATAGCCCTGCTCCGCCACCGTGGGCACGTCGGGAAGCTGCGAGGAGCGCTTCGGGCTCGTGACCGCGAGCGCGCGCATCTGGCCCGACTTCACGAACTGGACGATCGCGGGCAGCCCGGCGATCACCATCGGGACGTGGTTGCCCAGCGCGTCGGTGACCGCGGGCCCGCCGCCCTTGTAGGCGATCTGGCGGATCTTCACGCCCGCGACGAGCTTGAGCATCTCGCCCGAGAGGTGCTGCGACGAACCCACCCCCGCATGTCCGTAGGCGATGGCGTCGGGATCGGCCTTCGCGGCCTGGATCAGGTCCTTCAGCGTGTGCATCGGCTGAGACGGGTGCACCGCCACCACGTTCGGCATGGAGGCCACGCCCACCACGGAGACGAAGTCCTTCAGCTGGTCGAACGGCAGCTTCTTGTAGAGGCTCACGTTGACCGCGTTGCCGTTGCTGGCGGCGAGCAGCGTGTAGCCGTCGGGCGCCGATTGCGCGACCGCCTGGGTCCCGATGATGGCGTTGGCCCCGGCGCGGTTCTCCACGATCACCGTCTGGCCCAGGAGCTGCGTCAATTTCGCGGCGAGGATGCGCGCCACCACGTCGGTGCTGCCTCCGGGTCCGTAGGGAACGATGATGCGCACGGGCTTGGTGGGGAAGCCGCCTTCGGGCGCCTGCGCGAGGGCGGTGGCGCCCAGCACGAGGGACGCGAAGACGAGAGACAGACTCCTGAGCGTTCTAATCATGGGAAACCTCCTGGATGGAATGGCTTGTCGTACGCGATGCAGGCTGCGCGGCCGCGTTCTCCCCGGCGATCCTGCCGCTCACGAAGCATTCGGCCAGGTTGCCTCCGGAGAGATAGAGGAAGCCCCAGATGCTTCCCAATTCTCCCGCGACATGGAGATGGGCAATGGGCTCGCCGAAAGGGTTGAGGACTCTTTGCTCGACGTCGTGCACCAATCCGCCCTGGGTGTTGGAGACCACGGGCCACACTTCGCCGAAATAGTACGGAGCTTTCGCGACCGGCCTGCGGGTGGGCGCCGGGCGGCCGAAGCCATCGTCGGCGCCGGAAGCGCACAGGGCGTTCCAGCGCTCGAGCGTCTCCCGCAGAACGGGCTCGGCCACTTCCATGCGCCGCGCGAGCTCCGGGATCGAATCGGCGCGCTTCAGGATCCCCAGCTCCACCTCGCGCAGGTTGTCCTCGCTCCAGTCGTAGGGGGCGATCTCGTGATCGTTCACGAACGACTTCGCCACGGGATACATCCGGCGGCCCTCGTCGTCGAAGAGCATGTACGCCGGCAGCGCGGGAAAGCCCGTGGTCGTGGGGTCGTAGCGGTCGAGGGGACGGTGCCCGGTGTCGTGGCCGTAGGGCTCGTATTCGTTCATGAACCGCCGGCCGTTGCGGTCGACGAGGATCCACGACATCACCACCGCCGGATCGAGGACTCCGCCCGGGGTCCAGTCGGGAAGCTTCTTGCTGCGGATGCCGAAGACGTAGCGCGGGTCGGTGTGACGGAACCCATAGCTGCCGTGGAAGTGCCACAT
>JAAOZZ010000184.1 GCA_012274175.1 Betaproteobacteria bacterium | reverse complement strand
CTCGCCTCGGACCTCGCGGACTCGATGCCGGCGTTCGTCGCCGAGCTCGACGCACGCGCGGAACTTCAGCACGCACCTGTCGGCGACGGCGTCACCCTCTCGTCGATGCACTCGGCCAAGGGCCTTGAATTTTCCGCGGTGTTCATCTCCGGGCTCGAGGAGGGCCTCTTCCCGCACGACAACAGCATGCTCGAGGACGGCGGCATCGAGGAGGAGCGCCGGCTCATGTACGTGGCCATCACTCGGGCGAGGAAGCGACTGTACCTCTCCTACGCCGGGAGCCGCATGCTCCACGGGCAGCCGCGCTACGGCATCGTCTCGCGCTTCGTGGAGGAGATCCCGCCGCAGCTGTGCAAGTGGATCGTGCTGCCGGACCGGCAGTTCGACCACCGCGGCTTCCGGTCCCCTTCAGCGGGCAATGGCGGTGCGTGGAGCGCGGGCGGTGGGCGCGCCCCCGGCGCCGATCGCGACCGCTATCCCGCGCCGCCGCAGCGCGCGGGCTTCGAGATGCGCCGCCCCGACGAGCAACCCTTCGCCATCGGGCAGACGGTCCACCACGCCAAGTTCGGCGAGGGCGTGGTGCTCAACTTCGAGGGCCGGGGACTCGATGCGCGGGTGCAGGTCCGCTTCGCGCTCGAGGGCACCAAGTGGCTCGCCCTGCAGTACGCGAAGCTCACCGTCGCCTGAAATCGGGGACAGACCCCGGTTTTCCGCTATTTGGAAATCGGGGTCTGTCCCCGATTTTCGAAGACCTCGCGGTAGCCGACGTAGGTGCTGATCGCCATCATCGGGATCGCGACCACCAGGCCCAGCGCCCAGGGAATGATCGCCACGAAGAAGAGCGCCATCAGCGCCGCCCCGTAGACCACCATCGCCCCCAGGTTGGAGAGCGTGGCGTAGACGCTCCAGCGGATGGCGTGCATGGTGCTCATGCCGTGGAAGGCGATGAGCGGGGGCGCGTACCAGAGCGCGCCCTTCACCACCGCCATGAGGGCGAGGCCCGTGACGAGGATCCATTCCTTGCCCTGGAGCATCTCCACGTATTCGGCGACGGTGAATGACTTTTCCGAGGCGCCCACGATGGGCAGCCCGAGGAACGCCATGAGGGCAAAGATCGCGATCTCGGCCACGAGCAGGAGTGCGCCCAGGTTGAGCAGCGCGCGCACGTTGTGCCGGAACCCGGCGAAGAGCTCGCCCATCGCGATGCGCTCGCCCGCGCCCTGCTTGAACGCCGCGATGGCGAAGCTCGCGAAGAACACCGGCTGCAGGAAGTTGGCGAGCACCCCGCCCAGGAACGGGATGATGAGCAGGGCGAAGGTGATGCTGATCCAGCCGGCGCACAGGCCGATCCAGGCGAGCGGGTTGGCGCGGTAGATCCGGAACGATTCCCCGAGCCAGGCGGCTCCCCGGCCGGCCGGCAGCTCCGCGACCCGGATCGTCTCGTCCATCAGTCGAGCGCGCGGGCGTGTGCGACGTGGTGCTCGAGCAGCCGGCGCGAGAACCCGTGGTCCTTCGGGATCGTCATCTGGGAGTCGCGCGGGAAGTGGTTGTATCCCAGGCGCCCGAGCCACGTGCGCAGCGCCGCCCGGCGCAGCATCACCGGCCAGAGCGGGCGCTCGAGCTCCTCGAGGGGGCGCTCGGTCCCGTAGCCCTCGAGGAACGCGGCGGTGCGCTCGGGATCGAGGCTCGCGTCGGTGCGCACGCACCAGTCGTTCACCGCGATCGCCACGTCGTAGAGCAGCACGTCGTCGCAGGCGAAATAGAAATCGATGACGCCGCCCCGGCCCTCCTCGTCCCACAGCACGTTGTCGTGGAAGAGGTCGCCGTGGATCACGCCCTGGGGGAGCACCGTGTCGTCGTGGATCGCCTGGTAGCGGTTCTCGGAGGCGATGAGCTCGTTTTCCTCGCGGCTCAACTTGGGCGCCAGCGCCGCGGCGAAGCTCTCACGCCAGGCGCGGCCGCGCGCGTTGGCGAGGCCCGCGTCGTATTCGACGCCCGCCACGTGGATCCGCGCGAGGATCTCGCCCACCGCCTTGCAGTCCTCGACGCTCGGATGGGGGCGCGGAGCGCCGGGCAGTCGCGTCACGATGCATGCGGGCTTGCCGTTCACGAGGGCCAGCATCTCGCCGTTTTCCCGGCGCATCGGCTGCGGGCAGGTGACCTCGTGGTGCGCGAGGTGGTCCATGAGGCCCACGTAGAACGGCAGGTCGGCGGGCGCGATGTGCTCGAAGAGCGTGAGCACGTATTCGCCCGTGGTGGTGGTGAGGAAGTAGTTGGTGTTCTCCACGCCCTGGGCGATGCCCTCGAGGCGCTCGAGCTCGCCCAGCGCGTAGTGCGCGAGGAGCGCTCGCGCCTCGGCCTCGGAAACCGGCGTGAAGACCGACATCTTCCTATGCCACCCCTCGCGAAAACTTCTCCAGCGTTCGCCCCCTCTGCCTAGAACTCAAGCAGCACCCACTGGGGAACGCGCATGCCGTTGTCGAGGGTGTTGTCCTGCTTCGTGAACGTGCCGTCGCCCTTGCTATCCATGAGGATGTAGGGCTTACCGTGCTTCGGGGTGACCCGCATCATGT
>JAAOZZ010000183.1 GCA_012274175.1 Betaproteobacteria bacterium | reverse complement strand
TCGCCGCCAGGTTGCCCCGCGCTGCCGCTCGACTTGCATGTGTAAAGCATTCCGCCAGCGTTCAATCTGAGCCAGGATCAAACTCTTCAGTTCAATCCAGTTTGTTGCAACTCACAAAGAATCACAAAGATCCAAAGTGAGCACTGCTCGTGCTTTCAGCCTCAACCCAATACATCAGGCCTCGGCCAGCGCACGCAGCACCCACCTCTATCGGCTGTAACTTGTTAAAGAGCGATGGCCATCCCTTGCCGTGCGAACACCACGAAAGGAATGGTTGCGGGGGTAGGATTTGAACCTACGACCTTCGGGTTATGAGCCCGACGAGCTGCCAGACTGCTCCACCCCGCGCCAGATCGACGAAAACCATCCGTCGAGAGGGGAAATTATCGCAGATTGGGGTCACTTGCGTCAACCGAAGACCGTCCCCGGTCCCGGGGGAAAGGGGCCCAGGCTTGCGAATCAGCCCCTTAGCGCGGCCGCTCCGGCAAGACGCTTCCTGCCAGCCTACGCGGGCCGCCTCTCGAGGACAGCCTGGGCCAGTGTGCCGCTATCCACGTGCTCGAGCTCTCCGCCCACCGGCAAGCCGCGGGCGATCCGCGTGACCTTCAGGCCCTTGGCCGAGAGCAGCTCGCCGATGTAGTGCGCGGTCGCCTCGCCCTCGACCGTGAAATTGGTGGCGAGGATGACCTCCTTCACCACGTCGTCGCAGGCCCGCCGCACGAGCCGGTCGAGATGGATCTCCCGAGGGCCCACGCCGTCGAGCGGAGACAGGCGCCCCAGGAGCACGAAGTACAGCCCCGCGTAGCTCTGGGTCTGCTCCATCATCAGCAAGTCGCCGGGAGACTCCACCACGCAGAGCAGCGAGGCGTCGCGCCGCGGCGAGGCGCAGAGCGAGCACACCTCGGATTCGGTGAACGTGTTGCACCGGGCGCAGTGGCGGATGCGCTCCAGGGCGTCGGTGAGCCCGCGCGCGAGACGTCCGGCGCCCTGCTGGTCCCGCTGGAGGAGGTGATAGGCCATGCGCTGCGCGGACTTGGGGCCGACCCCCGGCAGGCAGCGCAAGGCCTGGATCAGCTCGTCGAGCGCCGCCGGCTTTTCCATCGCGCGATCGTCAGAAAGGCAGGTTCATTCCCGGCGGAAGGTTGAGCCCCGACGCGAAGCCCGCCATCTTGGCCTGGGTCGTCGCCTCGGCCTTCGCCACCGCGTCGTTCACCGCCGCGGCCACCAGGTCTTCGAGCATGTCCTTGTCCTCGCCGAGCAGGCTGGGATCGATGGTCACCTTCTTCACGGCGTGCCGGCACGTCATGACGACCTTCACCAGCCCCGCGCCCGACTGGCCCTCCACCTCGATGGTGGCGAGCTCCTCCTGGACGCGGCGCATGTTCTCCTGCATCTGCTGCGCCTGCTTCATCAGGCCGCCAAGGCCGCCTTTCATCATGTCGTCACCTCTTCTCTTTCGATGGGACGCCCGCGGAATCTTCCGGCGGCCGGATGGAGGAAGGCACGACCTCGGCGCCGAGATCCCTCACGAGCTCGCGCACGAACGGATCTTCCTCGATCGCCTCGGCCGCGGTCGCGTGCCGCTCGGCCGCCTCCCGCGACCTGGCGGCGGCGACACTCGCCCCCGCCGTGGTTCCGACGCGAACGCTCAACCGGAATCCCGCGCCGAAATAAGGACCGATCGCCGCCTTGAGCTTCTCCTGGTATGCGCGCTCGGCGTACATGGGGTGCGACTCGGGAACCACCAGCACGAGGTGCCCGTTCTCGAACGAGGCGAGCTCGCCGTAACGCGCCACCATGCCGGCCATGCCCGTGAGGCCCAGCTTTTCCACGAACGCGGTCCAGTTTCCATCGAATGCAGGCGCCGCCTCGGCCGGTGGCTGGGCAGGGGCTTCGCGGCGCGAAGGCTCCGATGCGATCGCCGCACGCGCGGGCTTCCCCTCGGGCGCGGCGACGGGAACGCCCGCACCCGGCGACCGCTTGCCCGCGGGAGCCTGCACGAACGACAGCATGCGCAGCAGCGCCATCGTGAATCCGGCGAGCTCGTCGGGCGCGAGCGCCAGGTCGCGCCGGCCGAGCACCGCGATCTGGTACATGACCTGTACGCGCCCCGAATCCAGTCGCGCCGCCAGGTCCTTCACCCGCGCCCCGTCGGAATCGTCTTCCGGATCCGCGCCCACTTGCGCCAGCGCCACGCGGTGCAGGATTGCCGCGATTTCCTCGAGCGCCCCGTCGAGCGAAACGCTGCGCGAGGCGATGCGCTCGGCTTCGCGCACCGTCCCCGCGCCGTCGCCTTCCGCGAGGCGCTCCAGCAGCGGCCACACCAGGTCGCCTCCGAGCGTGCCGAGCATGTCCGCCACCTGCGCGGAGGCGACCTTGCCGCCGCCGTGGGCGATCGCCTGGTCGAGCAGGCTCAGGCTGTCGCGAAGGCTGCCCGCCGCCGCCTTTCCCAGCTGGGTGAGCGCGTGGTCCTCGTACGGGATTGCCTCGGCCGTCAACACCCGCTTCAGGTGCTCCGCGATCACGGGCGCGGCGAGCGGCTTCAGGTTGAACTGCAGGCAGCGCGAGAGGATCGTGACGGGAAGGCGCTGCGGATCGGTGGTCGCGAGGATGAACTTCACGTGCTCCGGGGGCTCTTCCAGGGTCTTCAGCATCGAGTTGAACGCATGCTTCGAGAGCATGTGCACCTCGTCGATGATGTACACCTTGAAGCGTCCGGCCGCCGGCATGTATTGCGCCGTCTCGAGGAGCTCGCGCATCTCGTCGACCTTGGTGTTGGTCGCCGCATCCACCTCGAGCAGGTCCACGAACCGGCCGGCGTCGATATCCGTGCAGGCCCGGCACTTGCCGCAGGGATGCGCCGTGATGCCCGTCTCGCAGTTGATCGCCTTGGCGAGAATGCGTGCGAGAGTGGTCTTGCCCACGCCGCGGGTCCCGGTGAAGAGATACGCGTGGTGCAGCCGCTTGGACTCGAGCGCATTGGCGAGCGCCGTGACCACGTGGGGCTGGCCGACGATTTCCTCGAAGACCCGGGGACGCCACTTGCGGGCGAGAACTTGGTAGGTCATCGGTGAAAGGAGATTCGGGGTGGCGAGCCTGACCCCCGGCACTTGAAGGAATCGACTATGGCTGCTTCGTTCCCGACCTGACCAGGTTCATCGCTCTTCAATGCGGGGAGGCCCGCCGATTGGAATTATGACACAGCCTCACACCCCATCGACCGCGCAGGTGCGAAATCCCGCGAAGGCATCCGATCGCTCCGGGAGGTAGAAATTGCGGAAGCGGTTGTGTACCAGCCTGCCGCGGGTGGCGAAGCATCCCCCGCGCAGGACATAGTGGGAATGGAACCACGGCCGGGAGTAATCCTCGTAGGGATCCGCCGCGAATCCCGGATAGGGCTCGAAGGCGCTTGCGGTCCATTCCCACACGCCCCCGATGAGCAGCCGCATTCCCGTGGGCGACGGCGCCGGATCGGCGAGCGCCGCCGACGGCCCCCGGTGATTCAGGTCCAGCACGGCCGCGTCCCCGGGAGTCGCGTCGGCCCAGGGGTAGCGATCCGAGCGACCCCCGTTGCGCGATGCGAATTCCCATTCCGCCTCCGTGGGCAGCCGGCGATTCGCCCAGCGGCAAAAGGCGAGCGCCTCGTGCCGGGACACGTGCACCATCGGCGCGCATGCGTCGATATCCTCCCATCGGTCGAAGCGCCGCGCCTGCCATCGCCCGCCGTCCTGGCGCCAGTAGCGCGGCTGCGCAGTCCGCGTCGACTCGCGCCATCCCCATCCTTCCGCGGCCCAGAGTTCTCGCCGCTCGTATCCCTTGTCTCCGACGAACGCGGCGAACTCGCCTGCCGAAACCGGCATGCGCGAGATCGAGAACGGAGCGACCCGCACCGGATGGGCCCATTTCTCGTTGTCGAATACGAATTCCCGCTCGTCGCGCGCCGTGCCCAGCTGGAACTCGCCGCCTTCGAAGCGCGCATCGCCCGCGCCCGCATTTCCGGCGTCCTCGAGGTTACCGCGCGGCGGCTCGCGCGACGGGACGGGAGGCGCCGCGAGGCCCAGGGTCTGCAG
>JAAOZZ010000182.1 GCA_012274175.1 Betaproteobacteria bacterium | reverse complement strand
TAGTCTCCGCTGCCCTCGTGATAGGCGCATCCGCCGAGGATCAACGCGGCGATGGCCGCCGCTGCTGGAATTCTGCTCATGAAGGTCTCTCCTTTGTCCGATGCGAAGCCGTGCAGCCGGCCCGCTTCAGAGCGTTTGACCGAAGGAATCGCGCAAGCGTTTCGATACGGCCTCGCGCGTGGGACGGTGGTTCTGCCCTCCGCGGTGGGCGATCTTGATCGAGCCCATGACGCACGCGAGCTGCACCGAGCGGGTCCACCCCCATTCCCTTGCCATTCCGTACAGCAGGCCCGCGCGAAAGGCGTCTCCGCAGCCCGTGGGGTCCACCAGGGCGTCCGGCTTCACCGCCGCAACCCGCACCTCTTCGCCTGCGGCGATGACGGTCGCGCCTTCGCCCCCCCGGGTCACCACCACGGCATCGACCGTCGCGGCGATCTGGGCGATGCTGCGGCCCGTCTTCTGCTCCAGCACCCGGGCCTCGTAGTCGTTCACCGTGAGCGCGGTGGCCTCGGCAACGAGGCCCAGCAGCTCCGGGCCGGAAAACATCGGCAGGCCCTGTCCCGGATCGAACACGTAGGGTATGCCGGCCGATGCGAAGTCGCGCGCATGCTCGATCATGCCCTGGCGCCCGTCGGGCGAGACGATGCCGAGCTTCGCGTCGGGCGCATCGGCGACGCGATTCAGGTGTGCGAACGACATCGCGCCGGGATGGAAGGCGGTGATCTGGTTGTCGTCCACGTCGGTGGTGATGAACGCCTGCGCGGTGAACTGGTCGTCGAGCCGCTTGACGTGCCCCCTCGACAGCCCGAGGTGGTCCAGGCGCCGCTCGTAGGGGTCGAAATCGTGTCCCACGGTCGCCATGATGCGCGGCTCTTCGCCCAGCAGCTTGAGGTTGTAGCCGATGTTGCCGGCGGTCCCCCCGAATTCACGCCGAAGGTCGGGCACGAGGAAGGCCACGTTGAGGATATGGATCTGGTCGGGAAGGATGTGGTTCCTGAACTGGTCCTGGAACACCATGATGGTGTCGTAGGCCAGGGAACCGCATACGAGGATCGTCATGGGCGAAGTATAAACGGTAGGGAGTGCTCACCTTTGGCGGACGTGCGGCTCGAACGGACCGACCGGCGGCATTGACGAAGGGGCCCCGCGGGGTCAAAGTCGGCCGCGTTACAACCGTAACGAAGGCGAGGCGTGCGACCTGCGTTTCCCAGCAGGCGCACGGTTTCTGCAACAGGGCAAACCCATCGAAAGGTGGGGACGCAAAATCTCCGGTCTAAGGGGCAGCGCCCTACGACAGCGGGATCGCCAGAGTCGCACGGGAAGCGCACCGTTTCCCTGCTCGCCGCCGCGGCACTCTCTGACATTGCGTTCCCCCCTTTCGCGGGCTTCCCCCGAAAGGCGGTGTGTCATGGCGAAACCGGCAAGCGGCAACGTCGTTCCCCTCGGGGACCATCTTCGGGCACGGTCGCGCCTGTCACCCAGGGAGTCGGCGGACGTGCTCAGGGGGTGCCGGGAGCTCGCGCTCGAGCGCATGGCCCGCTCGCTTTCCGGGATGCTCGATCGCCTCGAGGACGACCTTTTCGACCTCGCCGAAAAGGCGGTCGACCGCGAGTCCCAGAACACGTATCTCGACGCGCGCTCCCAGGCGCGCGAGAAACGCTCGGTCATGGAGGCGACGTTCAGCCGCCATTTCGTCGACTTCTTCAACCGCAAGGTCCGTGGCGACGCCGCCGCCGATGCGCCGCCGGAGCGCAAGCCCGGCGAGCTTGCCCTGGTGGGCGACGAAGACCTCGAGGAAGCCCTCGCCGTGCGGGAGATGTCGCGCAAGCTCGGTGCGGCATGTGAAGGAGAGCTCTTCGAGCTGAGCCAGCGCATGGGCTTCCTGCTCGAGAGGCCCGAGCTCGAGGAAGACGCGAATCCGCTGAGCCCGTCGATGATCTGCGCGGCATTGAAGGATGCGTGCGACCAGATCCAGGCCGGCTTCAAGGTGCGCCTCGCGTTGCTGCGGCAGCTCGAGGGCTACGCGCAAGCGGAGCTGCAGGCCGTCTACCACGACCTGAACGTCCATCTGGTCGAGCGCCGCATCCTTCCCGAGGTGCGCCATGGCGTGCGACGCACGCCGTCGCCCGCACGAAGGCAAGCGCCTCCCGCCGCACCGTCCACGCCATCGAACTCGCCCAACGATCTGTTCGGAACGCTGGCGCAGCTGCTGGGCGCCACGTTGCCCGGTGGCACCGCCGCGGGCGCGGGCCACGGCGCGCCGTCCGCCGCCTCGGCCGCGCCGGAGTCGTTCCTCTCCGAGCTCACCCGGATGCATCGCGAGGGCAGTCCGCTGCCCGCCGACGGCGGCGAGATGCTCGTGAACGTGGTGAGGCGCATCAAGGCTGCGCCGCAGAGCGCCTCGCTCGGCACGGTCGACGCGATGACGATCGACATCGTCGCGATGCTCTTCGATTACATCTTCGAGGATCGCCACATTCCCGCGATCGTGAAGGCGCACCTGGGAAGGCTCCAGATTCCCACCCTCAAGGTGGCCCTGATCGACCGCAATTTCTTTTCGTCGAAATCCCATCCCGCGCGCCGGCTGATCGACCTGCTCGCCGAATCGGCGATCGGGCTGGACGAGGCCAATTCAGGCGACGGCGCCGTCCTCGCCCTCATCGAGAGCGTGGTGCAGGAGGTGCTCGGGAAGTTCGACACGGACCTCGGGCTCTTCGAATCGCAGGCCGCCCGGGTTGCGGCCTTCATCGAGGAACGCAAGCGCGCGGAGATCGCCGTGGTCGAGCGCTCGGCCCGGCTGCTCGAGGAGCGCGAGCGCGAGGAGATCGCCCGCGCCGTCGCCGAGGAGGAGGTCGAACGGCGATTGGAAGGCAACGCCTGGGCCGCGCCGCCGGTGCGCGAAATGCTGCGGGAGACGTGGGTGAGGGCGCTTGCGAGCGTGCAGGCCTCCGAGGGGGAAGGCACGCCCTCGTGGAAGGCGCTCGTCGCCACCATGGACGACCTGTTGTGGAGCATCGAGCCGAAGGCGCTGCCCGACGATCGCAAGCGTCTGGTCACGATGCTGCCCGGGATGCTCAAGAACCTGCACGTGGGCCTCGAGCGCGGGAGACTCGAGCCCGCGCGGCGCGACCAGTTCCTGGGGGAGCTCGTCGATTGCCACGCCGCGGCGGTGAAGTCGGGGCTGCGCGGCATGGCGATGATTCCCCACGACCCGGCGAACGAGGTTGCCGAGCCGGCCGCGATCGCCCGCGAGATGGTGCCGGCGGGCGAGATCCGGGTCGAGGAGATCCGGCTGCGCACCCCCCGGGGGAAGCCCGCGGTGCGAAACGTCTTCACGCGCACGGGCATCTGGACGAACCTGCAGCGCGGCACCTGGGTGGAATTCGCAGGTGCGGGCGCGGCCGTGCGCGCGCGCCTCACCTGGATCAGCCCCAACAAGGGCGTCTACCTTTTCACCAATCCGCTCTCCTCGGTGGCGGCGGTATCGATCTCGCCCGAAGCGCTCGCCGAGCAGATGCGCCAGGGCGAAGCGCGCATGCTCGACGACGCACCGCTCGTGGATCGCGCGGTCGACTCCATGCTCGCCAACCTGCGCAATGCGGGCGCCCAGGCGCCTCAGGGATAGAAGAGCAGCAGCTCGTAACCCGTGGCCTTGATGCGCGGTGTTTCCAGGCGCAGCCGGATCGACATTTCGGCGCCGGCAGCGAGGGCCTCGCCCCGGCTGATCGCACGCCCCAGGTAGTCCGCCGGCCTCAACACCCGGCGCGTCGCCGGTTGCCCGCCGAGGTCGGTGAGCGTGAGCTCCAAATACGGATATTCCTGGGGCGCCGTGGCGGTGTTGCGGATGCGCGCGCCGAGCGCGATCTCGTTCGGCTTGCCGGGAACCTCGAGCAGCTCGGAATCCTCGAGCTTGAGGAGCGTTTCGTCGCGCGACCAGGCGATCGTGCAACCCAGCGTCGTGCAGGCCGACTCCAGCCACGGCCTCGCCGCCGGGTAGCGCTGGGCAAGCGGGCTGCGGAATGCGAACGCGAGCTGCGCGAGGAGCACGAGCGCGAGCAGGACCACTCCGAAGGACCAGGCGCGGGAGACTCGCGGGCTCGCGGCCTCCGGCTCCTCCTCGAAAACGATCCTGGGCAGCGCGGCCGGCGTG
>JAAOZZ010000181.1 GCA_012274175.1 Betaproteobacteria bacterium | reverse complement strand
GGATTTCTCTTTGGCCATCGATTGTCACTGGGCGGGAGAATTCTTCAGCGCCGACCAGCGAGTGGAACGTCTCTCCGGCCGCGCCTGGTCAGCCAGACGACCAACGCGACGATGATAGCAAGGAAGGCGGCGCTGGTTCCCGTCGCGCCCAGGCCCAACCCGCCCTCGACGCGGGACTGCGACAGGAAGTCCGCGATCGACGCGCCCAGCGGCCGGGTCAGCACGTAGGCGATCCAGAAGGCGGCCACGACGTCGAATTTCAGCGCGAAGTGCGCGACCGCCACGAGCGCGATGGCGGCGCCGAAGATCGCCGCGGACGCCGCGTACCCGAGATGCATGCCCTCGGCACTGAGGTCACCTGCGGCTGTGCCGAGCGCAAATGTGAACAGGATCGCCGTCCAATAGAAGAGCTCGCGCCGGGTCGTGCATATCGTTTGTATGGACAGCGTGCGTTCCATCGCGTACCAGGCGGCGAAGGTGGCGATCAACGCCAGGGAGAAGACCGCCGAAGTGGTCTCGAGTGAAACGCCCAGGTTGTCCACGAGATTGTCGGTGACGAGGGTGCCGAAGACGCTCACCAACAGGACCGTGGCCCAGTAGATCCAAGGTACGTACTTGCGCGCGCGAAGCTGCACCAGGAGGGCGATCGCGAGAATCGCACCCATGATCACCGAGGTACCGGCCAGGCCCAGATGCAGATCGACGTTGAGGAAGTCCGCCGCGGTCTCTCCGACGGTCGTCGCCATGATCTTGATGACCCAGAAGGTCACGGTGACGGCCGGAACCTTGTTCACCAGTCGCGCGTCAACTTCGCTTGGTGCCTCGTTCATGCGTCGCTCTCGATTCCGGAAACGTTCCGCTGGAAGGCAATCACTATCCCGGAAGAGAGTTAGGGGAGAGTTAGGTGTCCGCGCCTCGCGGACGCCACTGCCGGAACCGAACGAGCTTCGGGCGTGCCGGAATCCTTAAGTGAATCCTAATACTGCAGGTCGCATGATCGTGTCGGAAGTGGAGATCTTGTTGCCTGCTATTCAAACTCGATTGCAAAGGAACCCTGAAATGAAGAAGGAAATGACTCTTGTCACAGCGCTGGCGTTGTCGTCCATGACCGTGTCGGCATTGGCCTACACCGGACAGGAAAGGGCGAAGGATGCAAGGATTCCAATTGCCGAAGCGCGGTCCATCGCGCTGAAGGCGCATCCCGGAAAGATCACCGATCAGGAATTGGAAGCGGAAGCCGGAGGGAGCGGGCTTCGATACTCGTTCGACATTCGAGTGGGGAAGGTCACCCAGGAAGTGGGTGTGGACGCCAAGACCGGAAAGGTGATTGAGAACGCTCCCGAAGGCGCGAATCCGGACTAGGCCGCGACCTATCCGTCGGCAGGAAAGCGGGCGTCCCATCGGCGCCCCATCGAATAGCCGATACGGGGGCGCGATCGCGCCTTCGTTCGATCCGAAAGGAAGCCATTGTGACGGCAGGAACTCAGCTTACGGGGCAACGCCAGGACGGCGAATCGATCAGCAAGGTGCCCGCGGTCATCTTCATGTTCTGGGTCATCAAGATTCTCGCGACGACGGTGGGCGAAACGGGCGGCGATTCGCTGTCCATGACCTTGAACCTGGGATACGCGGTCGCGAGCCTGATCTTTCTCGCGTTCTTCGCCATCACGCTTGCCGCGCAAGTCGCCTCCAGGCGGTATCACCCCTTCTTCTATTGGGCCGTCGTGGTGGCCACCACGACCGTCGGCACGACCATGTCGGACTACCTGGATCGCACCGCGGGGCTCGGGTACGTGAAGTCGTCGATTCTTCTCTTCTGCGGCGTGCTCCTCGTGCTCTTCGCGTGGCACCGCTCCGTGGGCAAGGTCAGGTTCGAGAACATCACCACGAAGAAGGAGGAAATCTTCTACTGGGTCACGATCCTGGTGTCCAACACGCTCGGGACGGCGCTCGGGGATTTCGCCGCGACGTCGACCGGCCTGGGATTCGAGCGTGGCGCAATCGTGTTCTCGGTCCTCCTCGCGCTCATCGCCGCAGCGCACTATGGCTCAAGAAGAATCCCTCCCGCGGTCCTCTTCTGGGCGGCGTATGTCCTGACGCGCCCGCTCGGCGCCACCCTCGGCGATACCCTTACCAAGGCCCACGCGGAGGGCGGCCTGGCGCTGGGGCGCATCGCATCGTCCCTGAGCATCACGGCGGTCATGGTGGCGGGAATATTCCTGATGACCAGATGGCACAGCCGGCCCGGAAATTCATCCGTGACCGCTTGAGCCCGGTGGAAGCCGACAGGGCGCAAGGGGCCGCAATCCATGGGTCAGGTCGAAGCGGCGCGTCCCGAAGCCGAGTCGGTCTTCGCCAGGAACTCGTAGCGACCGAGATCGATTTTCGCATTCTCCAGCTGCGCCTGATCCTTCTCGCGCTGCGCGATGACCGACCGAAGCTGCGCCTCGAATGGCCTGCCGTCGAGCTCGACGAGCTCGACGAGCGCTTCGCCGCGCCTGACATCCTGCCCCTCCCGAAAAAGCACGCGCCGAATCTCTCCATCGATTCGGGCCCGCACCGACACCGTGTTGAACGCCTGAATGGTGCCGATGCCCAGGATGTACCGGCGCCGGCCAACGCCCATCGCCGCTAAGCATGGGCTAAGAATTGACTAGTATGCTTTCGCCCGACGGCGCGCCCTCTCGATTCGCACGGCCCAGGAGATTACCCGGAACAGATCCTCTTCGTAGTCGTACGGTACGGCCGCTATGGCCCTCTCGCACGCCACCACGCTGTCCAACGGAAAGTCCTTGAGGCGCGATTCCCGTAGCTGCAGAGGCAGGAGCTCGCCGTCATCGCAGCATCGCTCGACCAGGAATAGCAGGGGCCAATGGGAATCCCAAAGCGAATGGAGCCATTCCTCGATCTCGGGCTCCCGAGGAAGGTCTCCGTATCCCGCGAGATCCAGCTCGTAGGCCAGGACCTCCGGATAGAGGTCATCGAGGGTCCACGGCGCAAACGGATTTGCGTGGACCGGATCGCCGTTCAGGCGATAGCGCTGTCGAAAGGCGAAGTACAGGCTTGGATTCACGGCCGGCAACGCAGTCTGTGCCGCCTCGATTCGCGGCGTCCCCTACCTGAGTCTCACGGCCGCTACGGCGCCGCCGGCACGATCGAGTAAGGCCCGGCCCCCGTGAATCCCGCGACGCCCGTGACCGTGAGTCCGTTCATGAGCCACGCCTGGACCGTGCCGTCGGGATGGGCCCAGAGGATGTCGTCGGTGCCGTTGCCGTCGAGGTCTTCCGTGCGGGCGATCGCGAACTGGTTTCCGCTCCCCGTGAAGGTGGCGACGTTCGAGACGGTGAGCCCCGGTCCCATGATCCACGCGAGCACCGTGCCGTCCGTGAAGCGCCACAGGATGTCGGCTTTCCCGTCGCCGTTCAGGTCCGCGGTGTTCGTCGCGGTGTAGCCCGCGCCGGCGGGAACGAAGGAGGCTACCTGCGTGACGGCGAGCCCGTTCATGAGCCACGCCTGCACCGCTCCGTTGCTGTTCGACCAGACGAGATCCTGCTTGCCGTCGCCGTCCAGGTCCCCGGCGAGCGCGACCGTCCAACCGCCGCCGCCGCTCGTGAACGTGGCGAACTGGGTCACCGCGAGGCCGTTCATGATCCAGGCCTGCACCGCACCGCTCGTGTGCTGCCAGAGGATGTCGGCCTTGCCATCGCCATCGAGGTCGGCGGTCTTGAGCACGCTCCAGCCGGTTCCGGCCGGGACGAACGCCGCGGTCGCCGTGGCCGACGCGCCATCCATGAGCCACGCCTGCACCGACCCGTCCGTGTTCGTCCAGATGAGGTCGGCCTTGCCGTCGCCGTTGAGATCGGCCACCTGCGTGACGCTCCATCCGGTGCCCGGGCCCACGAGCGTCACGTCGGAGACGATCGCCGCGCCGTCCATGAGCGTCATCGAGGTGGAGCCGTCCGCGTCCTGCCAGATCATGTCGGCCTTGCCGTCGCCGTTGAAGTCGGCGACGTGCTTCGGTTGCCTCGTGGTGCCCGGGGCGCCGAGGCTCACCTGCTGGAGCACCGCGGTGCCGTTCATGAGCCACTGCAGGATCGAGCCGTCGGAGGCGTTGCGCCAGACGATGTCGGCCTTGCCGTCGCCGTTGAAATCGTAGGGCTTGTGCGCCGACGTCACCGCCTGGATCGCGATGTCCTGTTTCACCTGCGGCGCGGCATTGTAGTTGGCATCGCCCGCCTGGTCCGCGGCGATCGTGCAGGTCCCGAGGGAACCCATCGTGACGGTCGTTCCCGATACCGTGCACACCGCCGATGTCGTCGAGGTGAACGAGACCGTCAGCCCGGAAGAAGCCGTCGCGGAAACGCTGAACGTGCCGCCCACGGAGAACGTCTGCGCGGGCACGGTGGGGAAGGTGATCGTCTGCGAGCCCATTGCCACGGTGAAGCCCTGCGTGACCTGGGAGGCCGCGGCATAGGTGGCGTCTCCGCCCTGGTCGGCGGCGATCGTGCAACCCCCCGCGCCCACGATCGTCACGCTATTGCCCGACACCGTGCAGGTCGCGAGGGTGGTGGAGCTGAACGTCACCGGAAGACTCGAGCTCGCGGAAGCGGAGACGGTGAAGGGCGCGTCACCGACCGTCTTGCCGGCGAGGGGCCCGAACGTGATGGATTGCGCAAGCTTCAGGTTGGTGAGCTGGAAGGCGGCCGTGCCGGTGACACCCGCGGCCGTGGCCTGGACGGTATAGGCGCCGGCGATGGCGTTCGCGGCGGCGCCGACCTGCGCCATGCCGTTCCCGTCCGTCGTCACCGGGAGGGAGGGCGATAGCGTCGCGCTCGCCGCCGTGCCCGGGGGCGGCGTGAACGTCACCGCGAAACCCGCGACTCCGAGCCCGTCGGCATCGGCGACGCGAACCGCCAGGACCTGCGCGAATCCGGAGCCGAGCGTGGCCGATTGGGGCGTGCCCGAAAACGCCGTGATGGTGAGCGGCGTCCGATAGGGATCGATGCGCAGCACGACGCCGTTCATGGTCGCGCCCGCGCTTCCCAGGGCGCCCGACGTCGAGCCCGTGAATCCCGAGGAGGAAGCTCCGGTGGATCCGCCGATCGACAGCACGCTGCTCACGCCGGGGGCGGCCGCCAGCGCGTGCATCGCGTCGTCGATCGAACCGCCGCCCACGTTGCTGCCGAGGAATCCCGAGTACGCGAACGAGAGCGGCGAACCCGCGACGAGCTTCGCGAGGAATCCGTCCTGCGCTCCGAGGCGGCTCGTCGACAGCCCATTCGTCGCGAGCGTGGGAAAGGTCGAGGAGGCTTCCGTGCTGGTGGTGCCGGTCACGTAGATCCCGCCCTGGCCGTCGGCGGCCACGCCTTCGGCGGTGTCGAAATGGGCACCTCCGAGGTACGTCGAGCTGAGGATGGACGTGCCCGCGGGGGACATGCGAACTAGGAAGCCGTCCATGTTTCCCGACGGCGCGTTCTGCGGGCCCGACTGGCCCTGCCGCGTTCCGCCGTCGTTGGCGGGGAAGTTGGCCGAATCGGTCTCGCCGGCCACGAGCAGGTTTCCGTCGGCGGGATCGATGGCTACCGCGAGGGCCCGGTCGATTCCCGAAGTGCTCGCCGATGTGCCGGCGAGCAGCGTGAGCCAAGAGAGCGATCCGGTCGAGGTCACCTTCGACACGAAGCCGTCGCCGCCGCCGCCCGCCAGCGTGCGCACCGTCCCGGCCGTCCCGGGAAGTCCGCTGGTCGAGTTCGTCTCGCCCACGACATAGGCGGTACCGTCGGCCGCGACCGCGATGCCCCGCCCCACTTCCACGTCGCCGTTGCCGCCGAGGAATCCCGAGTATTCGACGCCGCTGCCGTCGGCGGCGATGCGCGCGACGAAGGCGTCCAT
>JAAOZZ010000180.1 GCA_012274175.1 Betaproteobacteria bacterium | reverse complement strand
GCCCGTGGTAGGACCAGAGGCGATCTTCGCCGCCGGTGATGCATTCCTGGAACGCGAGGCGATCGTGGAAGAGGGCGACCCCGGGATCCGCGGCCGCCTCGGGGCCGCTTGCGAAGATGCGTGCCTTTTCTCCGCCCGGGAAGAGCCGCTCGCGCAATGTCGATCCATGCCAGTCCACCTTGTTGCGCGGCTTCACGAGCACCGGACCGTCGTGGCCGGCGAGGCTGTCGTTGCCCCGGCCCTCCCAGCGCAACGCCCTGGGCACAGGCAGGCCGCAGTTCCGGGCCAGCGCCTGGAAGCGGTCCTTCTCGAGCAGCGCCTCGCCGAGGGGGGCGTCGTTCACCAGCAGCAGGAAGCGGCGCCGCAGCCGATCGCGGTGGGCGTAGATCAGCTCGAGCGCGTCGTCGCTGCCATAGAGCAGCGGCACGCGCCGGCCGAACCGCGCCGACAGGCGATCGCCCAGCGCGACGATCGCCTCCACCGCCGCCTCGGAGCGATCGAGGGGCGGAATCAGGCAGCGCTCGGTGCAGTAGCGGGAAGCGAAGGCGGGCTCGTCCGCATCGGCGCTTGCGACCACCGTGGGGATGCCCGCGAGGCCCGCGCAGCGCACGAGATTGATGCCCCCCAAAAGGACTACGGGAAGCGCCCGCGGGCGGGCCGAATCGAGGGGCAGGGTCATGAGCGCCGGACATAGGACGTAGGAGACCAGCCCACTGTATTGCAGGGGGAATACGCGGCCGTGGCGCGCGGCAGCCAAAGCCTGGTCCATGCGGACCATCGCGCCGACGCGGGGTGCGCAAGATTGGGTTCGTACCCTGCGTGCATCACTTGCCGGAGAAACCGATGCTCGTCGCGATCCACCAGCCGAACTTCTTCCCGTGGCTGGGCTACTTCGACCGCATGGCCGAGGCGGACCTCTTCGTCCTCCTCGACCACGTGCAGTTCGAGCGGCGCAATTACCAGAACCGCGCCGCGATCCGCCTCGAGGACGAGTCCCGCTGGCTCACCGTTCCCGTGGTGCAGCTCTCCCAGAAGGAGCGCCTGGTCGACAAGCGCGTCGACAATCCCCAGGGCGATGGCGCGCGCTGGTGGGGACCCAACAGCTTCCTCACGCTGCGCTACGCCTACCGCAAGTCGCCGCACTTCGATCGCTACGCGCCGCGGCTGCGGGAGATCCTCGAAGCGCGCTGGGATCGGCTCGTGGACCTGAACCTCGCAACACTCGAATTCGCGCGCGAGGCGCTGGGCATCGACACGCCGATGGTGCGCAGCTCCACGCTTGCCGTCGAGGGCCAGCGCTCGGCGCTCCTGCTCGACATCTGCCGCACCGTGGGCGCGAGCGCTTTCCTGGGCGGCATGGGCGGATCCCGCGGGTATCTCGAACAGGAAGCCTTCGCCGCGGCGGGAATGGGCGTGCGCTGGCAGGAATTCCGCCACCCGGCGCATCCGCAATGCGGGGCCGCGCCGTTCATCCCGGGCCTCTCGGTGCTGGACATTCTTTTCAACTGCGGGCCGGAAAGCGCGGACATCTTTCGGCAAGCCACGGTCGAGCACGATGAGCGCATTGCCGCCTGAGGCCACCGCCCGCTGGTACGAGGACAAGGTCCGCCGCTACGGATACGACCATCGCGGCCTGGGATTCCGCAACCGCTCGTCCCAGGAAAAGCGCTTCGACGCGCTGCTCGCCCTGGGCGACTTCGACGGCCGGCGCATCCTGGACGTGGGCTGCGGCTTCGGGGATTTCCTCGCGTTCCTGGTCGAGCGCGGGATCCATCCCCTGTACACGGGGCTCGACATCTGCGAGCCCATGATCGAGCGCTGCGTCGAGCGCTTCCCCGCGGGGGCCGGGCATTTCGACGTGGGCGATGCGCTCGACTACGAGCCCGACGAATCGTTCGACTACGTGGTGGCGAGCGGCCTCTTCGGCCTGGATTCCGACGGCGCGCGGGAGCGCATCCGCCCGACGCTCGAGCGCATGTTCGCCTGGTGCCGCCTGGGCGCCGCGGCCAACTTCCTGAGCACGCGCTACGACACACAGGTCGACAACCGCATCTACGTCGATCCGTGCAAGGCCCTCGAGGTCGCCCTCGCGCTCACCCCGGCGGTGCGCCTCGACCACAACTACCTGCCCAACGATTTCACGCTGCACCTGCACAAGACGCCCGCCTGGCGCGGGAGTCCGGGAGGAGACCATGAAGCGGGCGAGTGAGACCGAGGTGGGCCGCTCGATGCAGCCGCTCGCGTCGCGCTACGCCGGAAGGACGGTGGTCGCGATCGGCGCCCACCCCGATGACCTGGAGATCGGCATCGGTGGAACCCTCGCGAAGCTGCAGCTCGGCGGCGCGCGGGTGGTGATGGTGGTGGCCTCCGTGCCGAAGGATTTCGAGGTGCGCATGGCCGAGGCCCGGCGGGGCGCGCAGATCCTGGGCTGCGAGCTCGAGGTGCTCCTCGACGGCGGCCCGCGGCGCATCGAGGACATCAAGACCTGCGAGCTGGTGGAGCTCCTGGACGACGTGATCCGGAGGCACGAGCCCGCGGCGGTGCTCACCCACAGCAAGGCGGATTTCCACAACGACCACCTGCTGGTCTACAACGCCTGCCTGCCCACGCAGCGCCTCGGTCACTTCGATTTCTTCTCCTACCACCCGACCAATTGCCGGCCGGTGCCCATCGCGTTCCATCCGCGCGCGTACGTGGACGTCTCCGAGACCATCGACGCCAAGATGCACGCGATCACCGCCCACGCGAGCCAGTTCGGCGGCCGCGGGCTCGATACCGAGATGTACCGCGAATTCGCCCACGTGCAGGGCCGCATGATCGGCGTGCCCTACGCGGAAGGGGTGGATGTCGTGCGCATGCTCCTCGCCTGAGGCGGCGAGTGATCCAGTAGACAGCGCCCGGGGGGTTCCTGCCGGTATCATTACGGCGGCCATGATCCTTCCGTCCCCGCGCCCTTCGCACCCCGCCGCTTCCCGCGGCTTCACGCTCATCGAGATCGTGGTGGTGCTCTTCATCCTGGCGGTGGTGATCGGCATGGCCTCGGCCATCACGCGCGCGGTGGTGGGCACCCAGAAGCGCTCCCTCACGACCACGCGCATGTCGAACGTGGACACGGTGCTGGTCCAGTTCGTGATGCAGCAGAAGCGCCTGCCGTGTCCCGCGGACGGAACGCTGCTGTCGACGGACAACAACGCGGGACTCGAGACCGCGCGCAACACGGGAGGCTGCACGACCAACGAACAGAACGGCGTCGTGCCGTGGCGTTCGCTCGGATTGTCAGAGACGGACGCGACCGACGGCTGGGACCATCGACTTACGTACCGCGTGCAGCCCACGCTCGCGGCCGACAATGCGCTCGACATGTCCGGATGCGACCCGGCGGGGACGATCACGGGCGCCGCCGTCTCGCCCTGCGCTGCCG
>JAAOZZ010000179.1 GCA_012274175.1 Betaproteobacteria bacterium | reverse complement strand
GTATTGCGCCGCGCCGATCTCGCCCCGCTCGTGGCGCTCGTAGGCGCGGTCGAACGCGAAGCGCGCGCGGACGACCGCCGGATCGAAGCCCGCGCGCGCGGCCCAATGCCCGAACACCGCGTCCCAGTCGAGCTCGATCAGCACGCCTCCCAGGTCGAAGAGCAGTGCCTCGACCGGCGCGCGTGCCGTCGCAGCCGCTTGCATGGGGCCGCTCAGAAACTCACCGGGTCCAGGGAGCGCCAGAGGTACCAGGTGGCCACCGAGCACCAGGGCGACCACCGGGCGCCGATCGCGCGCATCTCGGGCTTGGTGAGCGCCTCGCCGTCGTTGTAGTGCTTTTCCATGGCGCGGCGCAGCCCGCGGTCGTCCACCGGCAACACATTGGGCCGCATCATGTGGAAGATCAGGAACATCTCGACGCTCCAGCGCCCGATGCCCTTCACGCGCACCAGGTCCTCGATGATCGCCTCGTCGTCCATGCGCGGCCACCGGCGCGGCTTCACGGCGCCGGTGTCGAAGTGGGCCGCGAGATCCTTCAGGTAGAGCACCTTCTGGCCGGAGAGCCCGCAGCCGCGCATCGCATCGACGGGAAGCGCCGTCACGACGGCGGGAGTCACTTCCCGCGCCGTATCGGCGAACCTGGCCCACACGGACTGGGCCGCCTTCACGGAGATCTGCTGCCCCACGATGGAGCGCGCGAGGGTCTGGAACTCGTTGCCGCGTCCGCCCAGGTCCCCATCGGGATAAGCCTTGACCAGCTTGCGCATCACCTTGTCGCGGCGGGACAGGTGCGCCTTGCCCTCCTGCCAGAAATCGGGGGTCATGGCGCGCATTCTAGCGAACCGATCGGCGCGCCCGAAGTCCCACGGACTCGACCCTCCCCGGGAAGAAGGAGAAAGACCATGGCCGAACCCCAACGCAAGCCCGCCTCGAAGCTGCACGCCACCCGGACGCCCGGTCTCGCCGGGTCGCGGGGCGACGAGCACGAGGAGGCGATGATCGACGAGTCCGTGGACGAGTCATTTCCGGCGAGCGATCCCCCCGCGATTGCCAACCCCGGCAGCTCGCTCGCGGTGAAGAGCATCGCCGAGTCGGGCCGCGAGACCTTCGACGGCGAGGGGGAAGTGCACAGGGTCGAGCCCGGCAAGGGACAGGCCGGCGCCGGCGCGAAGCAGAAGAAGCCGAAACCCTCCGGCCGCTAGCGCCGCCGTCGGCGCGCGGGCGCCGGGGCGCGTTAGGAAGGCATGCGCCTATTCGCGCTTGCCTTCGTCCTCGGCGCGTTCGCGCTGCAGAACCAGCCCGCCCTGCCCGAGACGCGCTTCGCGTTCCTGGCGGGAGCGTGTGCGCTCGCGTTGTTCCTGGTGCCGGACGATCGGCGTGCGGCGCGAGCGCTGCTGCTTCTGGCCTTCGGATCCTGCGCCGGAGTCGGGTATGCGACGTGGCGCGCGGAACGGCGCCTCGCCGAAGCGCTGCCCCGTGCGTGGGAAGGCCGCGATCTCCAGCTGACGGGCATCGTGGCCGGACTGCCGCAGACCAATGCGCGGGGCACGCGCTTCCTCTTCGATGTCGAGCGCATGGCCCCACCGGAGGGCGCCTCCCCGATCGATGGGGCCGGGCTGCCTTCGACGGTCTCCCTCGCGTGGTACCTCGAGCGCGACGGGCAGGGCGATGCGCCGCCACCGGTGCTCGTGCCCGGGGAGCGCTGGAGGCTCGTCGTGCGCCTCAAGCGTCCGCGCGGGCTCGCCAATCCCCACGGCTTCGACTTCGAGGCCTGGGCGCTCGAGCGCGGCATCCGCGCGACCGGCTACGTTCGCGCGCACGCGCTCCGCGCACGGCTGGACGCGCAAGTGGAGGGCTGGCCGCAGACGCTGCATCGATGGCGCTTCCTGGTGCGCGAGAAGATGCTGCATCGCCTGGGAGAAGCGCGCCTGCGCGGCGTGCTGGTGGCCCTGGCCATCGGCGACCAGGATGCGATCGCCGCCCGGGACTGGGACGTGTTCTGGCGCACCGGCGTGGGCCATCTCATGAGCATCTCGGGCCTGCACATCACGATGCTCGCCGCGCTCGCGTTCGCCGTGGCGTACTTCGCGTGGGTGCGCGTTCCGGCGCTCGCGCTGCGATGGCCGGGCCGCAAGGCCGCGGCGATCGCCGGGGTCGGCTTCGCGCTCGTCGTCGGCACCGCGACCGTCGTCGCCGATTGGCACTATCCGAGCGATGTCCTCGGCGGACTGCTGGTCGTCTCCTCCTGGACCTTCGCCGGGGTCGCCGCGCTGCGGCTGGGGCGGAGCCGTCGCCGGCGCGGGCGATCACGGTCGTTCGCGGTCCCCGCGGAGTCGCCTGCCCGCCCGCCGGTTTAACCGTCGTGCGCCGGCCGGAGTGGCGGAATTGGCATACGCGATCGACTCAAAATCGATTGCCCTTGCGGGCTTGGGGGTTCGAGTCCCCCCTCCGGCATCAAGCTTGGCCGTGTTGGCCGGGCGCCGCGCGGGCGCCGCCGCCTACTGAGCGTCGGCTCAGGCTGGGACCGGAGCGCCGTCGGGGGTGCCGCCGGCGCCGTAGTCCTCGCCGGAGC
>JAAOZZ010000178.1 GCA_012274175.1 Betaproteobacteria bacterium | reverse complement strand
TCGCCGCCAGGTTGCCCCGCGCTGCCGCTCGACTTGCATGTGTAAAGCATTCCGCCAGCGTTCAATCTGAGCCAGGATCAAACTCTTCAGTTCAATCCAGTTTGTTGCAACTCACAAAGAATCACAAAGATCCAAAGTGAGTACTGCTCGTGCTTTCAGCCTCAACCCAATACATCAGGCCTCGGCCAGCGCACGCAGCACCCACCTCTATCGGCTGTAACTTGTTAAAGAGCGATGCCGACCGCGCCTCGTTGCGCTAACAACGTGACCAGTCAGCAGAGCCGGTGATTATACGCATATCGTAGCTGGACGGTCAAATCCGAACTCCAGCCGACGCTCAGCCGGCCTTCCTCAAGGTGACCCTGGCAAACTTGCGCTTGCCGACCTGAAGCACATAGGTGGCGCCGGGTGCCAGCCGCAACGCCTTATCGCCGATTTTCTCGCCGTTCACGCGCACCCCGCCCTGCTCGATCATCCTCAACGCGTCCGAAGTGCTAGGACATACCCCTGATGCCTTCAACACGCTCGCGATCGCGCTTCCCTCGGCGGGCACCTCGATCACCTGCTCGACGAGATCCCCCGGAATTCCCCCGTGGCGAAAGCGCGCCTCGAACTCCTCGAGAGCACGGACCGCGGCGGCCTGGCCATGGAATCGGGCGACGATCTCCTGCGCCAACCGCACCTTGATGTCGCGGGGATTGCCTCCTTCCTCGACCGTTCGCTTCCACCCAGAGAGGGTGGCGAGCGACTCGAAGGACAGGAGTTCGATGTAGCGCCACATCAACTCGTCGGACACCGACATGAGCTTGCCGAACATCTCGTCCGGAGCGTCGTCGATGCCCACGTAGTTGCCGAGCGACTTGGACATCTTGTTGACGCCATCCAGTCCCTCGAGCAGCGGCATCGTGAGGATGACCTGGGGCTCCTGCCCGAAGTCCTTCTGCAATTCGCGCCCCACCAGGAGGTTGAACTTCTGGTCCGTGCCGCCGAGTTCCACATCCGCCTTCATCGCCACGGAGTCGTATCCCTGCATCAATGGGTACAGGAACTCGTGGATGGAGATCGGGCGGCGCTCGGCGAAGCGCTTGGCGAAGTCGTCGCGCTCGAGCATGCGGGCGACCGTGTATTTTCCCGCCAGCTTGACTACCCCGTCGGCACCCAGCTGGGAACACCATGTCGAGTTGAACATGACTTCCGTCTTCGCGGGGTCGAGCACCTTGAAGACCTGCGCCTTGTACGTCTCGGCGTTCTGCGAGATCTGCTCGGGAGTGAGCGGTGGGCGCGTGACATTGCGGCCGCTGGGATCGCCGATCATTCCGGTGAAGTCTCCGATCAGGAACATCACGTGGTGACCGAGATCCTGGAACTGACGCATCATGTTCAGCACCACCGTATGCCCCAGGTGCAGGTCCGGCGCGGTGGGATCGAACCCGGCCTTCACCCGCAGCGGCTTACCCTTCGCGAGTTTCCTCGTGAGGTCGTCCTCCACGATCACTTCGTCGGCGCCGCGCCGGATGACGTCGAGCCCGAATGACTGAGTCATTGATTTGATTCCGTTTTTAGTCGACTGCGTATGCTTTTCTGATATGCTGTGGCAGCCGATTCCGACTCAGCCGCTGATGAATGCCCAAAAAGGCGACAGTTTAGCGCAGCGATCCGGGGCGCCGGGCTTGTTGCGACAGCTTGTCTTCGGTGTCCTCCTGCTCGTGTTGCCCGCGATGACCGTGCTCACGGCATTCGGGGTCGCTCCCGGTACCGCGACCCAGGACTTGCCGCAGACACTGGTGCGCGAAGACATTGCGCTGCCGGCGCTGGCCCCCGCGACGACGCAGCCTTCCCGCTACGTGAACCAGGAACGGGTGCTTCGCGGTGATACCGTGGGCGCCCTTCTCGAGCGCCTCGGGGTGCGCGACGACCGCGCCATGGACTTCCTGCGCAGCGATCCCATGGGCCGCACGATCTTCCGCCAACTGGTGCCCGGAAAGATGCTGCAGACGGAATGCGACGAAGACGGCTCGCTGCTCGCGTTGCGCTATTTCACGAGCCCGGCGGCATTGCTCGAAGTTACGCGCAATTCCGCCGGGTTCGTGTCCCGCCAGCGCGCCATCTCCGATCCCCCGCGTCTCGTATACAAGACCGCGACCATCGAATCCTCGCTCTTCGCGGCCACCGACTCGGCGGGCATTCCGGACGCGATCGCCTTGCAGCTTGCCCGCGTCTTCGCGACGGACATCGATTTCCATTCCGACCTTCGCCGCGGCGACCGCTTCTCCGTCGTCTACGAGATGATCTACGACTCGGGCGAGCTCGTGGCGCCGGGCCGCATCCTGGCCGCGCAATTCGTCAACGGCGTGCGCGTCTACCAGGCGGTGCTCTTCAAGGACGAGGATGGCAATGACGCGTACTACTCGCTCGACGGCACGAGCCGCGCCAAGGCGTTCCTGCGCTCGCCCGTGGAATTCACGCGCATCAGCTCCAGATTCGGCGCGCGCTTCCATCCCATCTTCAAGAACTGGCGCAACCACACGGGCGTGGACTTCGCCGCGCCCAAGGGCACGCGCGTGCTCGCGGCCGCCGACGGAGTCGTGATCGCGGCCGGTGTGCGCGGAGGCTACGGCAATGCCATCGAGATCCGGCATGGGGGCGGGATCACCACGCTTTACGGGCACCTCTCGGGGTTTGCGAGCGGCGTGCGATCCGGGACCCGCGTCCACCAGGGACAGGTGATCGGATTTGTCGGCATGACAGGATGGGCGACGGGGCCGCACCTGCACTACGAATTCAGGGTGGCCGGCGTCTACCAGGATCCGCTTCGCGTGGCATTGCCCAAGGCCGATCCGGTACCCGCGCGCCTCAAGGCGCAGTTTCTGCAGGTCGCGGCGAACGCGCGGGCCACGATCGACCTCGTGAGCACGGCGACTCCTGCCCGCTTCGAATAGCGGTGGCCGCGCTCTTCGTCGGACTGATGTCGGGTACCAGCCTCGACGGGGCCGACGCCGCGCTCGTCGATTTTTCGTCGGCTTCGCCCCGCACTCTCGCTTTCGCCACCGTCCCGTTTCCCAGGGAGCTGCGCGAACAAATACTGGCGCTCTCCGAGCCGGGCCGGGATCACCTCGAGCTTGCGGGCACGGTCTGCCTCCGGTTGGCCGACCTGTACGCCCGCGCCGTGGAGGGGGCCATCGCCGCGGGCGGAGTGCCACGGCGCAGCGTCCGGGCGATCGGTTGTCACGGTCAGACCGTACGGCATCGGCCCGACCTCGGCTTCACGATCCAGCTGAATGATCCCGCGCGGCTGGCGGAGGCGACCGGCATCGACGTGGTGGCGGATTTCCGGCGCCGCGACATGGCCGCCGGGGGACAGGGCGCGCCGCTCGTGCCTGCCTTTCACGAGAAGGTGTTCAGGCACCCTTCGCGCTCCCGTGCGGTGGTGAACATCGGCGGAATCAGCAACGTCACTTGGCTTCCCGTCGCCGCGAGGACCCTCGGATTCGATTGCGGCCCCGGCAACGTATTGCTCGACGAATGGGCGCGAAAGCATCTCGGGGCCGAATTCGACGAAGATGGCCGCTGGGCTTCCGAAGGCCGAACGGATGCGCCCCTGCTCGCCAGGCTTCTGGAGGAGCCGTTTCTAGCGTGGCCTCCGCCCAAGAGCACGGGCCGGGAACTCTTCCGGTTGCAATGGCTTGAAGATCGGTTGCCGCGCGAATACAGGGCGGCGGACGTGCAGTCCACCCTCACCGATTTCACGGCACGCGCCATCGTGGGCGCCATCGACCGGTTCTGCGAAGGGACTGACGAGATCTACCTGGCCGGTGGCGGGGCGCGCAATCCGCGACTCGTGGAGCGCATAGAGATCCTGGCAGGCGGGAGGAAGGTCGCGCCGACCGACGTGCTCGGCGTGCCGACCTCGCACGTGGAGTCCATGGCCTTCGCGTGGCTTGCGATGAAATGCGTGAGGCGCGAGGCAGTGGATCTGACCGCCGTCACGGGCGCCCGCGAGCCCCGGATACTGGGCGCGATCTATGCCGCGTGAATACGACGATGGGAGCTAACGCTCCCCTCTGTACGTGCAAGCCGCCGCGGGTGTCGCGGCGAATGCCTCAGACGCTGAAAGACGAGCCGCAGCCGCAGGTCGAGGATGCGTTCGGATTCTTGATCACGAACTGCGCGCCCTCGAGCCCCTCGGTGTAATCGATCTCCGCGCCGATGAGGTATTGGTAGCTCATCGGGTCGATCAGCAGGCTCACCCCGTTCTTCTGCATGACGGTATCGTCTTCATTGGCGGCCTCGTCGAACGTGAATCCGTACTGCAGGCCGGAGCAGCCGCCGCCGGTGACGAACACCCGCAGCTTGAGCTCGTTGTTTCCCTCTTCCTCGATGAGGGACTTCACCTTGTTGGCCGCGCTCTCCGTGAAGATGAGCGGATCCGGCATCGCCGTGGCCATGTCGTTCATGATGTTCTCTCCAGTGTGATCGGGATTCAGTCGGTCTTGCCCGACGCGGGTTTCAGCTCGATGATCTTGTCGTTCTTCTGTGGGCTCTCGTACACCAGCTGACCCATGACGATCGCGCCGACGTGGATCTCGATCGATTTGTACGAAACATTCCCTGTGACACGCGCCTTGGGCAGGAGTTCGACGTATTCGGAGCCCCGTACGGGTCCCGCGATCGTGCCGTTGATCACGACGTGCGCCACGTCGATCTCGCCCTCGACTTTCGCCAGCTCGGAGACGACCAGCGTTCCGGGCTTGCTGCCGGTCGCCTTCACGTTGCCCTTGACGTGGCCGTCGATGCGCAGCCCGCCGGTGAACGTGATATCGCCCTCGATGGTGCTTCCCGCGCCGATCAGGCTGTCGATCGGACTCGGCTTGTTGGATTTTCCAAACATGGGAAATTCTCCCTACGGCAAGTTGACCGTACGGGACAGTTTAACCTGTCCCCCCGGAAGCGCAAGAACACGCACTTCCACGCTCCTCAGGACCGCTCCCTCGGGTATCGCGAGCCGCCCTTCCACCTTGTGGTAGAAACGGAACTCGAAGCTCGCCGACGCCTCCGGCGAGGCCGGGTCGGGGTAGACGATCGCCTTGGCCGCGGACCCCTGCTCGACGTGGGCCACGATCTGCACCCTGCCCTTGAAATCCTGCTTGCGCTGCCCGCCCTGCGTGAGCAGCATGTGGTAGAGGAACTCGCCGGATCCGGGGTCGCGCTCGACCTTCAGGTCCGTGACCCCAACGCCCTCCGGGCTGGCTCCGGAGGACATCAGCCGCCGCAGGAATCCCAGGTCCTCCTTCTGCGCCGCATTCTCCTCCTGCAACTGGGCCACGGTGCGGGCGAGCTCGCCCTGCGCGGCCTTCTCGATCTGTAGCTGGCGCTCGCGCTCGACGAGCGTCGCCTTGGCCGTATCCAGCTCCGCCTTCAGTGCCTTGTTCTGCGCAGTGAGGGCGGTGATCTGCTGGCGCACCTCGTCGAGGCTCGAGCCCGTGATGCGGTAACTGTTCTGCACCACCCACCATACAATCGCCGCGACGGCGACCATCATCAGGATGTTGAGCAACCATCGCCAGTACCAGGCGTGCTGGGAGCGGATCGCCATGCGCGACGAGCCGATGCCGAAGTTGCTGCGCAATCGCCGCCCCAGGCCTCGCATCAGGGCACCACGGCGATCTGCTCGAGGGCACGGCTCTCCGGAAATCCGAACATGAGATTCATGTTCTGGACCGCCTGCCCCGCCGCTCCTTTCACCAGGTTGTCCTCGACGGCGAGGACCACGAGCGTATCCCCGTCGAAGGGACGGTGGACCGCCATGCGGCACTGGTTGGTCCCCCGCACCCATCGGGTCTCGGGCTGCGAGCCGCTGGGCAGCACGTCGACGAACGGCTCCTCCCGGTAACGCGCTTCGAAGAGCGCCTGGAAATCGGTGTCGGCGGTGATCCGCGCGTATACCGTGGCCAGGATGCCGCGCACCATGGGTACGAGATGGGGAACGAAGGTGAGCCCCAGCCGGCGTCCGGATGCGCTCTGCAGGCTTGCGAGGCTCTCCAGGATCTCAGGATGGTGGCGATGGCCTTTCACCGCGTAAGCCTTGAAATTGTCCGAGGACTCGGAGAAGAGCAGGTCGACCTCCGCCTTGCGGCCGGCGCCGCTCACTCCCGATTTGGCGTCGGCGATCAGGTGCGCGTGATCGACGAAGGTCGTCTCGACGAGCGGCAGCAAGGCAAGCTGGATCGCCGTGGCGTAGCAGCCGGGGTTGGCCACGAGGCGCGCGCTGCGGATCCGTTCCCGGTTGATTTCGGGCAGCCCATAGACGGCTTCGGCGAGAAGCTCGGGCGCCGCGTGGGAAGCCTTGTACCACTTCTCCCAGACCGCGCGATCCTTCAAGCGGAAATCCGCCGAAAAGTCCACGATGCGCGCCCCCGAATCGAGAAGCGGGCGCACCTGCCCCATCGCTACCCCGTTGGGTGTCGCGAAGAATACGCAGTCGCAGCCCTTGAGGGGAGCGGAAGCAGGATCGGTGAACGCGAGGTCGCAATGCCCACGCAGGGACGGGAAGTAATCGGCGACTTTCACGCCCGCCTCGGCACGGGAGGTGATCGCGACCACTTCCACGTCGGGGTGGCCAGCCAGCAATCGAAGGAGCTCGACGCCCGTGTATCCGGTGCCTCCCACCACGCCAACCTTGATCATCACATCCTTTCCAGCGCATTTGCCGAGCGCCGCCATCGGCTCCAGAACGACAAAGCCGCCCATACAAGGCGGCTTTGCTCGTGCCCGGCAACTGCCTTCGTTGCCCTCCGCCCTATCGCTTCGAGAATTGCTTGCGGCGTCGCGCCTTGTGCAAGCCGACCTTCTTGCGCTCGACTTCGCGCGCATCGCGAGTCACGAGCCCGGCCTTGGAGAGCGTCGGCTTCAGGGTGGGATCGTACTCGATGAGGGCGCGGGTGATCCCGTGGCGGACCGCACCGGCTTGCCCCGATTCCCCGCCCCCGAACACGTTCACCTTGATGTCGAACGTCTGTGCATGGTTCGTGAGCTCGAGGGGCTGGCGCACGATCATGCGACCCGTCTCGCGCGAGAAGAACACTGCGAGGGGCCTGTCGTGCACGGTGATCTCGCCCTTGCCCGGCTTGATGAACACCCTGGCCACCGCGTTCTTGCGCCGTCCCGTACCGTAGTTGTATTTTCCGATCATGTGGTTTCCTTAGATCTCAAGGGCCTTGGGTTGCTGCGCAGAATGGGGATGCTGGGGACCGGCGTAGATCTTCAGCTTCTTGATCATCGCGTACCCGAGGCGCCCCTTGGGCAGCATGCCCTTCACCGCGAGCTTGAGCACGCGATCGGGATGGCGCGCCTGCAGCTTGGTGAAATTGGTCTCGTAGATGCCGCCGGGATAAGTCGAGTGGCGGTAATACTTCTTGTCCGTGGCCTTGGCGCCCGTCACCCGGAGTTTTTCCACGTTCACCACGACGATATAGTCGCCGGTGTCGACGTGAGGAGTGAATTCGGGCTTGTGCTTGCCGCGCAGGCGCCGGGACACTTCCGCCGCGAGACGGCCCAGGACCTTGTCCGTGGCGTCCACGACGAACCAGTCGCGTCGCACCGTTTCCGGCTTCGCCGAAAAGGTCTTCATGGGGATTCCTTTCAGTTCCGCGACCCTGGGTGCCGGCGCCATGCCGATACTTTGGCCGCTTTGTTTTGGAAGAGCGAACCGGAAATTATAGGGAAATCAGCTCTTTGTGTCAAACCGGGTCTCCGATAGAATCGGGGGGCTCACCGCCCTCCCCTTCCTTCGTGATCCCGACATCAACCTCCCGCTTCGAGCAATATGCCCGCATCGCCGCCGCCGGCCTGATCGTCGTTGGCTGCATCCTGGTCCTGCGGCCGTTCCTGGGCGCGATCCTGTTCGCGGCCGTCATGTGCTTTTCGACCTGGCCATTGTTTGTCCGCCTGCGCGACCGGACGGGAGGGCGATCGTGGATCGCCGCCATCGTATTCGTGCTGGTGATGATCCTCGCACTGGCCGTCCCCGTGGCACTGGCGGCCCAAAGCCTCGTGGTGCACTCCTCCGACATGGTGGAGACGGTGCGAGGATTCATCGATCAGCGTGCGAATTTCGAGCTTCCGGAATTCGTGCGGCGCATTCCGATGGTGGGCGGTGCGCTGTCGGACTACTGGCAGATCCTCATGCAGAGCCAATCCGAGCTCGTGGGTCTCGCCAAGAGGCTTGCGGATCCTGCCAAGGCGCTTCTCGTCACTCTGGGCGGGGCCATCGGCCAGGGGTTGGTCCAGGTTCTCATTGCGATCTTCGTCGCGTTCTTCTTCTATCGCGACGGAGAGCGCGTACGCCTTCTCCTGCTGGAAGGCATGGCGCGCCTGGCCGGACCCGAGCATGGCGGAGCCCTCGTGGCGACCGCGCAGAATGCGGTGCGCGGCGTGGTGTATGGCCTCCTCGGGACCGCCTTCGCGCAGGGCGCCGTCGCGGTCCTGGGATTCTGGATCGCGGGCGTCCCCGGCGCGTTCCTGCTGGGCGCCTTCACGTTCATCCTGTCCGTCGTTCCCATGGGACCTGTGCTCGTTTGGGGCAGCGCGGCCGTATGGCTGTATGCCCACGATCTCGTGGGATGGGCGATCTTCATGTTGATCTACGGCGTAGCGGTGATCAGTTCCGTGGACAATTTCGTGAAGCCCATCCTGATGAGCCGCGCGGGCGGCCTGTCCATGCTGCTCGTAGTCCTCGGCGTATTCGGCGGTGCGGTGGCATTCGGGTTCATCGGGGTATTCGTGGGTCCCGCGCTTCTCGCCGTCGGGTGGAACCTCACGAAGGCGTGGCTCGACAAGCCCGCGCCGGACGGCCCCGAAGCGCCTTCGACTTGAGCGCCCCGACGTACAATCGATCGCCATGAAGGCACGCGTGCAGCTGGTGGAAGGAATGTCCTTTGTCGCCGAGAGCGGGAGCGGTCACGCGGTGGTCGTGGACGCCTCGCCCGAGGCGGGCGGTCGCAACCTGGGCGCAAGGCCCATGGAGCTCGTGCTCATGGGCACGGGGGCGTGCAGTGCGATCGACGTGGTGCACATCCTGCGCAAGTCGCGCCAGGCCGTCACGGGCTGCGTGGTCGAGCTGGAAGCCGAACGCGCCGACGTCGACCCGAAGGTCTTCACGCGCATCCGGCTCCGATACGTCGTGACGGGCAAGGGTCTCGGCGCCGCCCAGGTGGAGCGCGCGATCAAGCTGTCGAAGGAGAAGTACTGTTCCGCGACCGCCATGCTCGCGAAGACGGCGCAGGTCGAATTCGAGTACGAGGTGCGCGAGGCCTAGCGGGTCAGAACCAGTAGGCCGTCCGCGTCATCACCCGGGATGCCGCGCGCATCGCCGATTTCACGGCAAGCGGCAAGTCTTTCGCGCCGAGCGCGCGACCCATGGCCCCATGCCGGTTCTCGTCGTCGCGCATTTGCGCCACGATCGCCCGGCTTTGATGATCGTCGGGCGGGAGGCGATCGAGATGGCCTTCGAGGTGGCGCTCCACCTGATCCTCCGTCTCGGCCAGGAATCCGAGGCTCCAGCGATCTCCGGCAAGCCCCGATGCGACACCCCACGCGAACGATCCGGCGTACCAGAAGGGATCGAGGTAACTTGGACGGGACCCCAGCTCCTGCAGCCGGTCCCGGCACCAGGCGAGGTGATCGCGCTCTTCAGATGCGGCGGACCGGAGCGCGTCGCGAACGGCATCATCCCTTGCGACCAGCGCCTGGCCGCTGTAGAGCGCCTGCGCGCAAATCTCCCCGGCATGGTTCACCCTCATGAGTCGCCCGGAAAGATCGCGGGCCGGTGCGTCGCCCGGCCCGTCGCCTTCGGCCCGCGGAGCGGGACGCGCAGGCACCGCCGTGCCCGACAGCGCCCGCAATCCTTCGTCGGCGGCAATCAGGAGGTGGTCCAGCGCCTCGGAAAGCGATGCGGGAAAGGGAAATGCCATTTCTGCATGATCTCATTTCCCAAAAGAAAAAGGGCGCGGCCGAAGCCGCGCCCTGCATCGTGACAGCGAATCGCCGTCAGGCGATCAGAACACGTGCTGCAGGCCGATTGCGGCGCCCGTCAGATCGTTGCCCTTGGCGAGCGGGAACGTCGCCGTGGTGGCGGTGCTGCAGGTCGCCTGTTCGTTGTTGTCCGTCTTCATGTATTCCGCGATGAAGAAGGTGCGCTTGGAGAAGACGTACTTGTAGCCGATCGTGTTGCTGTTGCAGCTGGGCTCCGCGCCGCTGGCGCCGCCGTCCTTCGAGTTCTGGTGCTGGTAGATGAAGTTGTGGTTGCCCATCGTGTAGACCACGCTGGCGAGCCACTCCTTGCGCTTGGAAGGATCGTTGCCCGATACGGCGTTCTTCTTGATCTCTTCGTATTCTGCGCCCAGCTTGACGGGCCCGAAGATGAAGTAGCCGCCAACGCTGGTGCCGCTCTCCTTCTTGACGGTCGCCGACGGGTCCTTGTGGTCCTCGTACGCCAGGAACGCGTACAGCGGTCCCTTGGTATAGGTGATGTTTCCGCTCGTGTCATGCGGGTTCGTGGTCGCGGTCTTGCCCTCGTTCACCTGGTACATGAGCTTGAACGCGAATCCGCCGAACGACGGCGACCAATACTGGATCATGTTCTGGTCGCGACGGTCGAAGTTGCCCTGGTCGTGGCCCAAGCTCGCCATGCCGGCCATCGTGAGGTCGCCGAATGCGTCGACCGGGTAGGTCGTGACCTTGTACGGCGTATCCCAGCGCCCGATCACGACGCTGCCCCAGCCGCCCTGCAGGCCCACGCCGCTGTTGCGCTGAGCGAAGCCGGTGTCGTTCTGGTCCGGTTTGAAGCCGGTTTCCAATTGGAAGAACGCCTTCAGGCCGCCGCCCAGGTCTTCCGTGCCACGAACGCCGAGCAGGGAAGCCTGGTCGGAAACGCGAGTGCGACGGGGAATCTCGGCGGCGGTCCCGCCGGCATTCCCTTGCAGCGACTCGATCGTCTCGTAAACCCGGCCGTACAACGTGACCGGGTTCGCGGTCTGAGCCATGGCAGCCGGCACCATCGAGGCGCTAGCGATTGCCAGGGCGATCAGCTTTTTGTTCATCAGAATCTCCTTTGTTGAAGTGAGGCCGTGTGTTCGCTTCTAGTGATTCTTCGAAACCTCGTGGGGATTTTGTCGCCCCGATTCTAGGAACTTCTTTGAATTCTTTTTTGGAAGCCATCCGCATCATGCCAAAGCCATGGCCATGGCTCAAGAGGTTTTTCGCCAATAGCGCAACAAACCCGGCCCGTTGTTGTGCCCCAGCAACAGGTTTCAAGGCGACCCAAAGAACAGCCTCCCAAGCGCGTCGCCAGGTTCCGCGGACTCCATGAGCGCGCTACCTACTAAGTAGGCGCTCACTCCATGGCTCCTGAGCCTGGAAACGTCCTGCGGCGTTGAGATCCCGCTTTCCGTGACCAGGACGCGGCCCGGGGGCACCCGGGAAACGAGCGAAATCGTGGTCTCGAGCCGCGTTTCGAAGGTGCGCAGGTCCCGATTGTTGATTCCGATCAGGGCCGTGGGCAGCCGCAGCGCCCGCTCCAGCTGTTCGGCGTCATGGCATTCGACGAGGACATCCATGCCCAGCTCCGTCGCGACTCGGGCCATGAGATCGAGCTCCTCGTCCGGGACAGCGTCCACGATGAGCAGGATGCAATCGGCGCCCCAGGCGCGCGCCTCATGCACCTGGTACGG
>JAAOZZ010000177.1 GCA_012274175.1 Betaproteobacteria bacterium | reverse complement strand
GACCTGCACGGTGCGGCCGCCGCCGCGTCGCTGCTCGTCGAAGTCGCCTGCCGCTTCCGCGGCGCCGCGCGGGAGGGCGATCTGTTCGCCCGCCTCGGCGAAACGGAATTCGCGCTAGCCACGCCCAACGCGCGCGACGGACGCGAGCTCGCGCTGCTCGCACAACGACTGCGTGACCAGCTGAACGACCCGGCGCTGCCGCCGCTCGCCGACACGCCGATCGGCGCGTCGATCGGAATCGCGTATTTCCCGGAGGACGCGCACGACTCCGCCGGCATCATCGCGGCGGCCAACGTCGCGATGTACGCGGCACGCCGCGCCGGCAGGAATCACGTCGCGTTCAACGCGCTGGCGGCGTGAGCGCGGTCTCCACGCTGCGCGCGACGTCGTCGGTGATCGCCTGCAGCGCACCGTGCGCCGGGGCGTCGTAGCGCCGGACGCCGTCCATGGCGCGCAGCCACGTGAGCTGGCGCGTGGCGAGCTGGCGCGTGGCGGCCACGCCTCGCGCCTCGAGCGTGGCCGCCGACGCGGCGCCCTCCAGCACGTCCCAGGCCTGGCGATATCCCACCGCGCGCATCGCCGGCATGTGCGCATCGAGCGCATAGCGCGCGCGCAGGGCCACGAGCTCCTCCACCAATCCCGTGCGGAGCATCGCGCGAAAGCGCACCTCGATGCGCTCGTGCAGCTCCGCGCGGCGTGCAGGCTCGAGGCAGACCTTGAGCACCTCGAAGGGCAGCGCGGGCATGTGCGCCGCCGCGTGCAGCTCCGTGAGCGTCCTGCCCGTGCTGCGATGCACCTCGAGGGCGCGCTGGATGCGCTGCGCATCGGCGGGCTTGATGCGCGCGGCCGAAGCGGGGTCCACCCGCGCGAGCTCCTCGTGCAGGGCGCCCCAGCCCACCTCGGCCGCGCGCCGCTCGATCTCGGCGCGGACCTCGGGCTGCGCGGGGGGCAATGGCGCGAGTCCCCGGGTCAGCGCGCGAAAGTAGAGCATCGTTCCGCCGGCGAGGATCGGCAGGCGCCCGCGGCCGTGGATCTCGCGCACGAGGCGCAGGGCGTCCTCACGGAAGCGTCCTGCGGAATAGGCTTCCACGGGATCCACGATGTCGATCAGGTGATGCGGCACGCGCGAGCGCGCCGCGGCATCGGGCTTGGCCGTGCCCACGTCCATGCCGCGGTAGACCTGCGCGGAATCGACGCTCACGATCTCGGCGGGAAAGCGCGCGGCGAGCGCGAGCGCGACCTCGGTCTTGCCGCTCGCCGTGGGCCCGAGGAGGAAGACCGCCTTCACCGACCCCGCAGGAAGAGCCGGTCCAGGTCGGCCATCGGAAACTGCACCCACGTCGGGCGCCCATGGTTGCAGCTGCCCGCGCGCTCCGTGCGCTCCATCTCGCGCAGGAGCGCGTTCATCTCGGGCACGGTGAGGCTGCGGTTGGCCCGCACCGCCGCGTGGCAGGCCATGGTGGAGAGCAGCTCGTTGCGCCGCTCGACCAGCACGCGGCTCGCGCCGAACTCGCGCATCTCCGCGAGCACCGAGCGCAGCAGGCCCTGGGCGTCGAGGTCCGCGAGCAGCGCCGGCACGGCGCGCACCACGAGCTCGCGGGGTCCCGAGGCCGCCACGTCGAACCCGAGGCTTTCCAGCTCGGCGCGGCCTCGCGCGGCTTCCTCGACATCCTCGGCGGTCGCCGTCATCGCGATCGGCACCAGCAGCGGCTGCGAAGGCAGCACCGCCGCCTCGAGGGCTTCCTTCAAGCCCTCGTAGACGATGCGCTCGTGGGCCGCGTGCATGTCGACCAGCACGAGCCCGGCCGCGTTCTGCGCGAGCACGTACACCCCGTGGAGCTGGGCCAGGGCGAAGCCCAGGGTGGGCGCTGCCGTCGGTTCGGCAGCGCCCGGCGCCGATGCGCGGCGTTCGTCCGACACGGCGGCGGAAAAGAGCGCCTCGTAGCGCTGCGCGGGCTGCGCCACCGCGAGCGCCTGCTGGGTGAAGCCGGGCCCGGGCCACGAGCGCGCGTTCAGCGGGAGCTCGAACCCGGGGCGCGGCGCCGATGCCGGGGAGACGCCCGCGGTCGCCGCGGCCAGGGGCGCGGAGAGCGCCCGCGACAGGGCGTGGAAGACGAACTGGTGCATCGCGCTCGATTCGCGAAAGCGCACCTCGCTCTTGGCGGGGTGCACGTTGACGTCCACCAGCGCGGGATCGGCGTCGAGGAAGAGAACATAGGCGGGATGGCGGTCGTGATGCAGCACGTCGGAATAGGCTTCGCGGATCGCGTGCGCCACCACCTTGTCGCGCACGAAGCGGCCGTTCACGAACAGGTACTGGGCGTCGCGCGAGGCGCGGGTGAAGCCCGGCGCCGCGGCAAGCCCGGTGAGCGCGAGGCGCGGCCCTTCGGAACGCACCTCGACGGCGGCCTGCGCGAAGTCCTCGCCCACGACCTTCGCCGCGCGGCCGCGGGCGTCCTCGGGCGCCAGGTGCGCGCCGCGCCGGGCGTTGTGGGCGAGCGAGAATGCGACGCCCGGCCGCGAGAGCGCGATGCGCGAGAATGCCTCCTCGCAGCGCGCGTATTCCGTGGCCTCGCTCTTCAGGAACTTGCGCCGCGCGGGCGTGTTGAAATAGAGCTCCTCCACCTCGACGGTGGTGCCGGCCGAGAGCGCCGCGGGCTCGACCGCAGAGACCATCCCCGCTTCGCAGGCGATGCGCCACGCATGCCGGTCGCCCGCGCGTCGGCTCACGATCGCCAGGCGCGCGACCGCACCGATGGAGGCGAGAGCCTCGCCGCGGAACCCCAGGGTAGCGGCGCGCTCCAGGTCCGCGAGGGAAGAAATCTTGCTGGTGGCGAAGCGCGCCACCGCGAGCGCCAGGTCGTCGCGCTCGATGCCGCCGCCGTCGTCGGCCACGCGCAGCCGGCGCATGCCGCCTTCGGCGAGGTCGACCGCGATCGATTGGGCCCCCGCGTCGAGGCTGTTCTCCATCAGCTCCTTGAGGGCCGAGGCGGGCCGCTCGACCACCTCGCCGGCGGCGATCTGGTTCACCAGGAGCTCGGACAAGGGGCGTATCTGGGCCACGGGGAATGTTACACTGGCGCCGCGCACGACCGCCCCACGTCGCCATCGCGCAAGGAGCGGAATGACCTCACCGCAATCTCCCGCGGCGCCCGCACCGGCGCATGCGACGTCCGGGGACGGCCCGCTGTATGCGGAGCAAGTCCGGCTGCTCTTCCGGTTCTCGCTCGTTGGCTATCTCGCGACGCTGCTCGTAATCTTCATCCTCGGGGCGATCCTGTGGGAAGACCTCGCGCGCCCGGCGCTCTTCCTCTGGTTCGCATCGATCTCGCTCGTGGCAGTGGGACGCTACCTCGTCTACAAGGCCTTCATCCAGCGCATGCCCCCGGCCGAGGAGATTGCGATCTGGGAGCGCCATTTCCTCGTGGGTACCGTGCTCGCGGGCCTGTGCTGGATGGCGATCGGCACGGTGCTTCTGCCGGACTCCTCGCGCATGGTGCAGCGCCTGTCCGTGGTGATGCTCGTGATGCTGCTCATCACCGGCGCGGTCGCCTACTACGCTCCCCACCGCTACGCCTACAAGATCACGGCGTTCCTGGGCCTGGTCCCGCTCGCCGTCACCCTCGGGCGATCGGGCGAGCGCAACCAGATGTTCCTCTCGGGAGTGATCCTCCTTCTCGCGATCCTGCTGCCGTTCGTCCACGCGCGGGTGCACCGCGCGCTGGTCGACTCCCTCACCATGCGCCGCTCGCGCGAGTCCCTCACGACGGAGCTCGCGAGCGAGCGCCACCGCCTGCAGGAAGCCCACACCGCGCTCGCCGAGGAGCACGTCGAGCGCGTGAAGGCGCAGCAGGGCGAGCTCCTCGCCGCGCAGAAGCTGCGCATGCATTTCGAGAGCACGCCGCTCGCCGTGGTCGAATGGGACCGCAGGGCCCACGTGACCGCGTGGAACCCCGCGGCCGAGGCGATCTTCCAATTCCCCGCCTACGAAGTGATCGGAAAGCCGCTCTCCTCCGCCCTCGCCCCGCGGGCGGAGCGCGCCGAGATGGAGGCGATGTGCCGCGAGCTGCTGGAAACGGGCCAAGGCAACAAGACCACGCTCGTGAACGCCACCCGCGGGGGGAAGAGCATCCATTGCGAGTGGTACAACACGCCGCTCGTGGACTCCGCCGGCCGCGTGACCGGTTTCGCCTCCCTCGTCCAGGACATCACCGAGCGGCTCGATACCGAGCGCACGATCCACTACATGGCGCACCACGACGCGCTCACGGGGCTGCCGAACCGCCGCCTCATGCAGGACCGGCTGAACCAGGCGATCATGGCCGCCCGGCGCAAGCAGCGCCACGTCGCGGTCCTCTTCCTCGACCTCGACCGCTTCAAGGTCGTGAACGACACGCTGGGCCACGACACGGGCGATTTCATCCTGAAGGACATGGCGCGCCGGCTGGTCTCCTGCGTGCGCGAGGTGGACACCGTGTCGCGCGAAGGCGGCGACGAGTTCGTGGTGATCCTCCCGGACCTCGAGCGCCCGGAGAACGCGCGCGTGGTGGCCGACAAGATCCTGGAGGAGCTCGCGCGCCCGGTGGAGATCGGTGGTCACGAGATCCACGTGACGCCCTCCATCGGCATCAGCCACTACCCCAACGACGCGACCGACGTGCACCAGCTGCTCAAACACGCGGACAATGCCATGTACCAGGCCAAGGACGCGGGACGCAACACGATCCGGTTCTTCACCAACGACCTGAACTTCCTGCTCTCCAAGCGCCTGGAGATCGAGAGCCGGCTCCGGAAGGCGATCGAAAACGAGGAGTTCTTCCTGCGCTACCAGCCGCAGGTGGAAATCGCGACCGGGCGCATCTCGGGCATGGAAGCGCTGATCCGCTGGAACGATCCCCAGAAGGGCGAGATCTTCCCCAAGGACTTCGTCTTCGTGGCCGAGGAGCTGGGGCTCATCGTGCCGATCGGGGAGTGGGTGTTCCTCACCGCCTGCCGCCAGCTCAAGCACTGGGAGGAGGAGGGCCTGCCGCCGATCACGATCTCGATCAACATCTCGCCGCGCCAGTTCATGTCGCGCCGCCTGGTGCACACGCTGCTCGCGATCGTGCGCGAGACCGGCGCCGACCCGCGCCACATCGAGCTGGAGATCACCGAGACCATGATCATGCGCAACGTCGAGCAGTCGATCGAAACACTCGCCCAGCTTCGCTCCGTGGGCATGCAGGTTGCGGTGGACGACTTCGGGGTGGGCTACTCGTCCCTGGGCCAGCTCACGCGACTGCCGGCCTCGAGCATGAAGATCGACCGCTCGTTCATCATGAACGTGCCCACGGACACTTCGAGCGCGCTCATCACCGAGGCGATCATCGCCATGGCCAAGCGCCTCAAGCTGCGGGTGATCGCGGAGGGCGTGGAGACCCGCGCCCAGCTCGAGTTCCTGCGCGCGAACCACTGCGAGGCGTTCCAGGGCTACCTCTTCTCGCGCCCGATCACCGCCCTCGAAGCCACCGCGATGCTCAAGGCCCAGGCCTCCGCCACCCTCGAGACCATCCCCGGCTAGCGAAGAAACAAAAAGGGGTCAGGTTACTTTTTCGTCACCCATAGCGAAAAAGTAACCTGACCCCTTTTCTCAGTTGGAGGCGACGCGGCTGCGGGCGAGCGGCGGGTTCTGGGAGAGGTAGCGCTTGATGCCGCCCAGGATCGCGGTGGCGATGCGGTCCTGGTACGCGGAGTCCTTGAGGCGCTTCTCCTCGTCGGGATTGGAGATGAACGCCGTCTCCACGAGGATGGACGGGATGTCGGGTGCCTTGAGGACCGCGAAGCCCGCCTGCTCCACCGAGCCCTTGTGCAGCGGGTTCACGTCTCCCAGCTCGGTGAGCACGGCCTTGCCGAGCTTGAGGGAGTCGCTAATGGTGGCGGTGAGCGACAGGTCGAGGAGCGTGCGCGCGAGCACCGGGTCCTTCACGCCGAAGTTGACGCCGCCGATCAGGTCCGACTCGTTTTCGCGCTGGGCGACCAGCCGCGCGGCGGTGGACGTCGCGCCCCGCTCGGACAGCGCGAACACCGACGAGCCCCGGGCATCGGGCCTCACCCACGCGTCGGCGTGGATGGACACGAACAGATCGGCCTGCACGCGCCGGGCCTTCGCCACCCGCTGCGCGAGCGGAACGAAATAGTCGCCGTCGCGGATGAGCACCGCGCGCATGTTGGGCTCCTGGTCGAGCTGCGCCTTGAGCCGGCGCGCGATCGCAAGGGTCACGTTCTTCTCGTTGGTTCCGCGCCGTCCGCGGGCGCCCGAATCCTCGCCTCCGTGCCCGGCGTCGATGGCGACGATCACGAGCCGGTCCACCTTCGCGCCGCGCGCGACGGGCGCGGGCTTGGCGCGGTCTTTCGCCGCGTCGCCCGGGGGGCCGCCGCGGGCGTCCTTCCCATCGTCCTTCGCCGCGGCGGGCGTGAGCTTCACCACCGGCAGCGGCGAGGGCGGCACGCCCAGCGCGGCCTCGAGCAGCGGCGCCTGGGACATCTCGCGGATCGGATCGGTCGGCGGCTGCACGAGCGCCAGCAGCGGGTCGGCGGGCTTCGCCGGATAGAGGTCGAGCACGAGCCGGTGCCGGTATTCCCCGGCCGGCGCCAGGGGGAAGATCGATGGCTTCACCTCGACGCGCAGGTCGAAGACCACGCGCACGACATGGGGTCGATTGACGGCCACGCGCACCGCCTTGATGTAGGGATCGTCCGGGCCCACCCGGTCCGGGAGCGCCTTCAGCTCGGCGTCGAGATCCACGCCTTCGAGGTCGACCACGAGGCGGTCCGGATCGGCGAGGAAAAAGAACTGGTGCTTGAGGGCCTGCGCCGACTCGATGGTGACGCGGGTGTATTCCTGAGCGGGCCAGACGCGGGTGGCGAGGACCTGGGCCGCGAGCGCCGGGTAGGCCGCGAGCAGCACGCCCGCGAACAGCACGACTTTCAGGAAACGGAAGGCGAAGGCGGATACCGTTCGGCGAGCCGCGCGATGCACCGCAGCCCGCGCGGCGAGTTGCCGATGCAGCTCGCGCTGCGCCCGCAGCCGCTTGTAGTGAGCGCTATTTCCACGTCCGCCGGCGGCAGGATTCCCCCGGCCTTCTCCGGCCATTCGATCAGGCTCACGCTGCGCCCGTTGAAGGTCTCCCGAAATCCCGCGTCGATCCATTCTCTCGGGTCGTGGAATCTATAGAAATCAAAGTGATGCAAGTGTAACCTCGAAACCTCATAAAGTTCAACCAGTGCGTAAGTGGGGCTTCGCACCGGGCCGGAGTGACCCAGCGCGCGCAGCACGCCCCGCACGAGCGTGGTCTTGCCCGCTCCCAGCTCGCCGCGCAGGTAGATCACCAGCCCCGGCTCGAGGCCCGCGGCGAGCGCGGCCCCCAGGGCGAGCGTCGCGTCCTCGTCGGGAAGGAAGGTCTTCAGCGCTACCATCGGCAAATGGAAACGGCGATTGGGGAATCCTCGGTCGAGGAGCGCGTGAAGCGCTGGGGCCGCGAGCTGGGGTTCGATGCGATCGCGATCGCCGGGACCGACCTCGCCGCCGAGGAAGCGCAGCTGCTCGCATGGCTCGGCCGCGGATGGCACGGCGGCATGGATTATATGGCACGCCACGGAGCGCGCCGCGCCCGTCCCGCCGAGCTCGTGCCCGGCACGGTGTCGGTGATCACCGCGCGATTGAACTATTCGCCGGACGATTCGCGCGACGCCTGGGAGGTGCTCGAGGATCCCGAGAGCGCCTTCGTCTCCCGCTACGCCCTCGGGCGCGACTACCACAAGGTGCTGCGGGCGAAGCTGCAGGCCCTCGCCGATCGCATGGTCGCGGAATTGGGAGTTTTCCATTACCGCGTCTTCACCGACAGCGCGCCGGTGATGGAGGTCGCCCTCGCCGCGCGCTCCGGCCTGGGCTGGCGCGGCAAGCACACGCTGCTGCTGTCCCGCGACGCGGGGTCGCTCTATTTC
>JAAOZZ010000176.1 GCA_012274175.1 Betaproteobacteria bacterium | reverse complement strand
CGAGGACGCGGCGGGCGAGCTCTACACCTACGACGTCAACACAAACACGAACTACAATCCCGCCGCCGAATCGCAGGCCGGCCTGTACGGAATGCGCGCGGTGGCTTCCTACCTCGGCCGCGAGCTGCGCCAGCTGGCCGGAGACACGCGCCTATCGCGCGCCGCCTGAAATCGGGGACAGACCCCGATTACCAGCCGTTGAAACGTTCCCACACCTCGGCGGGGCGGCCTTCGCGCAGCAGCTGGTATTCGGCGTGCTGCGCGGCGGTGGCGCAGGCGTGGTTGGGCAGGATGCGAAGCCGCGACCCGACGGGAAAGCGCGCGAAGTCGATAGGCCCGCCGTCGCGCCGCGCGACGATGCCGTGCTCCTGGTTCGCGTCGGCGACGACGAGGTCGTCGAGGGGACGCCCGGCGGCATCGCACACCACGCCGTAGCCCTGGTCTACCTTCTGCCGCGCGGTGCCGCGGTCGCGGGAGAGCGCCATCCATCCCGCGTCGGTGAGAAGCCAATGCTTCTCGCGCTGGTGCCCGATCACCGAGCACAGCACCGAGAGCGCGATGTCCTCGACCGCGCATACGGCGAGCCCCGCCATCACGAGGTCGTGGAAGACGTAGACGCCGACGCGCACCTCGCTCACCCCTTCGAACGAACGGCCGAAGCGCGCGGTGGGCGTGGAGCCAACGCTCACGACAGGACTCGGCAATCCCCGTGCGCGCAGGGCCGCGGCGCAATCGACCACCGCCGAGCGCTCCCGCGCCGCCACCTCGGCGATCGCTTCCACGCTCGCGCAGTTGTACGAATCGCCTGCGTGGGTCATGACGCCTTCGAGTGAATCGCCGAGCGCGGCGGCCACCTCGAAGAGACGCGCGTCCCCAGGGCGAATGCCCGCGCGGTGGCCGTCGCTGTCGATCTCCACCAACGCGGGAATGCGCACGCCCTCCGCAGCACTTGCCCGCGCGAGTCCCCGCGCCGCCTCCACGCTGTCCACGATCGTGGCGATGCGCGCTCCGCGCCGCACGAGCCGCGCGACCCGCGCCACCTTTCCCGGCACGATCCCCACGGCGTACAGGATGTCGCGGAACCCGTGGTCGAAGAAGTATTCCGCTTCACGCAAGGTGGACACGGTGATGGGTCCCGCCTGCGCGTCAAGCGCGCGCTGGGCCACTTCCACGTTCTTCGCGGTCTTCACGTGGGGACGAAGCGCGACCCCGTGGGACCCCAGCCGCTCGCGCATCGCTCGGCAATTGCGCTCGAGCTTCTCCGCGTCGAGCAGCAGCGAGGGCGTTTCCAGGGAATCGAAGGCGGGCGTCATGTCCCGCAAACTATAGACGACTCGCGACGGATTTCCGGAACTGCTCGCGGAAGCGCGCTTCTCCGCCTTGCGCCGGATGGCGCATGTAGCCCGCGCATTCGAATTCCTCCCAGCGGCCGAGCGCTTCCTCGGCCACCTTTCCCACGGCGAAGATCTCGAGCTGGCGCGGGAAACAGGCGAGGAGCGAGCCCAGCGCCGAGCGCCCCTGGGCCACTTCCGTGCGCCGCGGCTTGCGGTTGCTCGTGGGCCCGCACGGTCCCGCATCCACCCCGGCGCCCGAATGCTGCGGAAGATAGGGGTGCCATGGAAACGCGTTCCACAGCACCACCTCGAACGCGACGCCCGCGCGCTCGATCTCGCTCCAGATCACCGCGGCGCTGCGCTCCCGCTGCGGCTTCACCGCGCCATCGAGGCTCGTGAGCGCCAGGGGCTCGCGCGCGACGAGCCGGGGCTTGTGCACGAGCTCGGTCTCGGAGCAGAACGCGATGCCCGTGAACCGGCAGCCGCGGTGGCTCGGAGCCTCGCCCAGCAGCAGGAAGCGGGCGCTCTTGCGGCGGGCATCGAGGTACGCGGCGAGGTTCGCCCGGCGCAGCGCCGGCGTCGCGCGCCGCGGAGCGCGGTCGCGATCGTCCCAATCGCGCCACGGATTGAAGATGCAAGGGACATCCCCGGGACCTTCCTCGAGGATGCCGAGGAAAGCGTCGATGGGAGCCATTCGGGAACCACGCGGATCGGCAGTGCGCGATTATCCTTCAGTCTTCCCGCGGTGTCTCCACACGGCCCAGACGCTCAGCGCGAGCACGGCCGCGAAGGCGAGCACGATCGCGATCCACCGCGAGGCCGGCGCTTCGTCCAGGCCGACCCCTTCCGGCGAGAACGCGAGCGCGTCGGCGTCGTCGGGCAAGGCGCTCACTTCCGAGACCGCACCGGTGCGCGCGTTGATCGACACGAGCGAGGCCTTCGCGGGCACGCCGAGGTTCGAGTTGACTCCCATCAGCCGTCCGCCGGGCGAGATCGTGAGCGAGGTGATGGCGCTGAGGTACGGCGCCCCGGAGAGCGAAGGTCCGTGGGCGACGGCACCGGTGACGAGATCCACGGTTTCGAGGCTTCCGCCCGCCGTGGTCGATGCGACCAGCGCCTTCCCGTCCCGCTCCACCGTGAAGCCGCCTCCGATGGCGCCGTCCTGGCGCGCCGTGCCCATCGCCGTGGCCTGTCCCGTTTGCAGGTCCACGATCGCGAGCTGGTCCGTGTCCGAGAGCCACGCGTAGAGCGTGCCCTTCGCGTCGAAGTTCGCGTCGGAGGCCGCGGCGCCCAGGCGGCCCACGAGCGTGGCATTTCCGGTCTTGGTATCGATGGTGATGAGGCTCGGGCGGGCCGGGAGCAGCCCCGCGGTGATGCCGTAGAGCACGCCGGATTTCGGGTCCACCGCGAGGCCGGTCACGCCGACCGGCGTCGTCCCTCCGATGCGGATCGGACCCACCAGCCGCGCGGAGCCGTCGTTGGAATCGACCTTGTACAGGCGGCCGATGAACTCGCCCGGGCTCGCATAGCCGCGCGAGGTTGCGGTGTAGAGCGTCTCCGCCGACGAAGCGCCCGCGAGCAGCCAGAACGCTGCGGCGACCAGTGCGGCCATGCCGCGCGCGTTCATGGGGAAGAAGGTGGGTTCCACGGGTCGAACGGGAGCATGTTCTCGCTGTCTTGCGCGAACCTGAATCGGGACCGGGTGGAAAGAGCAGCGACTGGGAAAGGTTGGCGGAGAGAGAGGGATTCGAACCCTCGATACGGGTTTAAGCCCATATAACGCCTTAGCAGGGCGCCCCCTTCGGCCACTCGGGCATCTCTCCGGCGAAGCGAAATTATAACCGACCCCCGGGCCGTCGATGGGATGATCGGGGTTCGGCTCACGACGTCCCTGCCCGATATGAAGCTCCAACCGGCCGCGATTCTTCTCTTCTGCCTCGTCGCGGCGTGCGCCGAGGCACCGCGGCAGCCGGCTCCCGAGCACCCGTCGGCCGCGCCCACACCGCGCATCGCCCAGACCGCGAATCCCTACGCCACGAAAGCCGCCCTCGAGATGCTCGACCGCGGCGGCAATGCCATCGACGCCATCGTCGCCGCGCAGATGGTGCTGGGACTGGTCGAGCCGCAGATGTCCGGGCCCGGCGGCGGCACGGCGATCCTCTACTGGGATGCGGCGAGCGCAAAGCTCACGTCGTTCGACGGGCTCGCGGCGGCGCCCTCGCACACCACCGCGAGCCTGCGCACTGGCGTGGACGGCGCGATTCTGCCCCGGGATGCCGTGTATCGCGGCGGGCGTTCGGTCGGCGTGCCGGGCACGATTCCGGTGCTGCAAATGGTCCACCGACGCTACGGCAAGCTGCCGTGGAAGAACCTCTTCGGCCCGGCGATCGATCTCGCGCAACGGGGTTTCGCGCTGCCCGAGTTCCTGCACCGAGTCGTCGAGGAAGACCACGTCAACCTGGCCCAGTACCCGGACCTGCGCCTGTACTTCGATGCGCGCGGCAAGCCGCTGCCGGTGGGAAGCCTCGTGCGCAATCCCGAATACGCGAAGACGCTCGGGCGCATCGCGGAGCGCGGCGTGGACGGCCTGCTCGCCGACGGCGGGGCGGAGCGCATCGTCGAGGCCGCCCATCACGGCGTGCTTCCCACGTTCATGACGCCTTCGGACCTGCGCGACTACCGGCCCGTGGAGCGCGCGCCGGTGTGCGGGTCGTTCCTCGCGTATCGGCTGTGCACCCTGGGCCCGCCCTCCTATGGCGGCATCTACCTGCTGCAGGTGCTGGGCATGCTCGAGGAGCGTTCCGGCGGCGCATACGACTTCGGCGACCCGCGATTCGTGCACCTCTGGCTCGAGGCGGGCAAGCTCGCGCGCGCCGATCGCAGCAAGTACGTGGGCGATCCGGACTTCACGCCCGTGCCCACGGCCGGGCTCGTGTCGCCCGGCTATGTCCGCGCCCGCGCGGAGTCGATCGATGCGCTGCGTGCCGACCCTTCGCCCAGGGCGGGCACGCCGCCGGGCGTCGTGGCCTCGCTTGCGCCGGGCAAGGAGTTGGCCATGGGCGGCACGAGCCAGCTCACGGTGGCGGACGGCGCGGGAAACGTGGTCGCCATGACCACCACCAACAACCTGGGCTTCGGCTCGGGCCTCATGGTGGACGGCTACGTGCTGAACGACGTGTTGGTGAATTTCTCCGCGGCGCCGCGCCCCGGGCAGTCGATCGCCAACGCGATGGCGCCGCGCAAGCGCCCCTTCACCTCGGTGTCGCCCACGATCGTGTTCGATGCGAGCGGGCGGCCCGTCGCGGCGGGCGGCTCCGCGGGCGGCGGGCGCATCCCGGACTACGTGAGCCAGGGCTGGATCGAGATCCTCGCCCGCGGCGCGACACCCGCGCAGGCCATTGCACGCGGACACTTCTCGACCGCTACGCCGGGCAAGATCCTCGTGGAGGCGGGCAGCGAAGCCGAGCGCCTTGCGCCCGCGCTGCGAGCGCTGGGCCACGTCGTGGAATCGGCGCCGCTGCCCTCGGGCGCAGGCTACATCGAGCGTGTGGGCAACGGCTGGATCGGCGCCGCCGATCCGCGCCGCGGCGGCAACGCCGCAGGGGACTGACCCTCTCCCCGACCCTCTCCCAAGGGAGAGGGAGGTACCTAAGGCCCTCCCCCAAGGGAGAGGGAGAGAAAATCGGGGTCTGTCCCCGATTTTCCTTCAGCGCAGCTCGTTCAGCAGGAAGGTATAGGTCAGCGCCCACATGTAGGCCTGCTGCGCGGGCGTGGAGCCGGCCGCGTGGCCGCCCTCGGTGTCCTCGTAGTAGAGGACGTCGTGGCCCTGGGCCTCCATCTTCGCGACCATCTTGCGCGCATGTCCGGGGTGCACGCGGTCGTCGCGGGTCGACGTGAAGAAGAAGACCCGCGGGTACTTCGCGTCCTTCGCGACGTTCTGGTACGGCGAGTACTTCGAGATGAAAGCCCAGTCGGCGGGATCGTCGGGATTGCCGTACTCGCCCATCCACGAGGCGCCCGCCAGCAGGTGGTTGTAGCGCTCCATGTCCAGCAGCGGCACCTGGCAGACGACCGCCTTGAAGAGCTCGGGACGCTGGATGAAGGTCGCCCCCACCAGCAGCCCGCCGTTGCTTCCGCCCATGATGCCCAGGTGCTTCGCCGAGGTGATGCGCCGGGCGATCACGTCCTCGGCCACCGCGATGAAGTCGTCGAAGGATTTCTGGTGCCCCTCGCGCTGCGCGGCGCGATGCCACGCGGGCCCGAACTCGCCGCCGCCGCGCAGGTTGGCGAGCACCCAGACACCGCCCTTTTCGAGCCACGCGGCGCCGATCGTGCCGCTGTAGCCGGGCGTCATCGAGATCTCGAACCCGCCGTAGCCGTAGAGGATCGCGGGATGGCTGCCGTCGAGCTTCGCGTCCTGGCGCATCACGACGAAGTACGGGATCTTCGTTCCGTCCTTCGAGGTGGCCTCGAACTGGCTCACCGCGAGCCCCTTCGCGTCGAAGAAGGCCGGCAGCGCCTTCATCTTCTCGCGGCGCGGCTTGCCCGCCTGGGCAAGGTAGAGCGTCGTGGGCTCGACGAAGCTCGTGACCGTCATCCAGTAGTCGTCGCTCGTGTCGCGGTCGAAGGCGCTCACCCCGATCGACGAGGAAGGCGGCACCGCGACGTCCGAATGCGCCCAGCGGCCGTCCCGCCGCCTCACCTCCACGATCCGGCTCTTCACGTTGTCGAGCAGGTCGAGCACAATGACATGGCGCGTGGCCACGTAGTCCTGCAGTGCCACCCGTTCCGTGGGCTCGAACAGGGCCTCGAAGTCGCGCCCCCCCGAGAGGAACGCGTCCAGCCGGGTGGCGATGAGCGAGCCGCCCTTGAAGGCCGCCGCGCCGGGCTTCCAGTCGGTCCTCAGCTGCACGAAGAGCCAGCCGTCGGCCATGGAGACCCGGGCGTCGGCGGGCACCAGGAGGCGGATCCAGTGCTCGCCCTCGCGCAGGTACTCCTCGCCTTCCCAGAAAGTGATCTCGCGACGCAGCCGCTCGTACTTGCGGCCCGGCTCGTTCACCACGAAGACGCTCGAGCCCACGTCGGTCTCCTCGCCCTCGAACGTCGTCTTCGCGGCCGCGATGGGCGTGCCGCGCTTCCATTCCTTCACGATGCGCGGGTATCCCGCGTGGGTCATCGTGCCCGGGCCGAAGTCGCGCGAGACGTAGATCGTGTCCGCGTCGCGCCACGCCACATCCTGCTTCGATTCCGGCGAGACGAATCCCCCCTTCACCCAGCGCTTCTCGACGGTATCGAACTCCCGCACCTCCACCGCGTCTGCGCCGCCCCTCGAAAGCGACACGAGGCAGCGGCTATAGCGCGGATAGAGGCAGGTCGCACCCTTCCAGACCCACAGCACGTGCTCGTCGGCCGACAGGCGGTCCAGGTCGATCACCGTCTCCCACGCGGGCTCGGGCTTGCGGTACTCGGCCATCGTCGTGCGCCGCCACACGCCCCGGGGGCTCTTGTCGTCCTGCCAGAAGTTGTAGAGCCATTTGCCCCGCTTCACCACCGCGGGAATGCGGTCGTGGGAGTTGTAGATCGCGAGCAGCCTCTCGTGGATCGGCTTGAACTCCGGCTTCGACTCGAGCACCGCGCGGCTCGCCGCGTCCTGCTCCTTCACCCAGGCGAGCGCCTTCGCGCCCTCGACGTCCTCCAGCCACAGGTAGGGATCGTCCGCCGGGGCAGGGGCAGCGTGCGCGACGGTGGCGGCCATGGCGGCGATCGCGAGCGCGCGCCTCACGGCCGCATCTTTTCCTGGTCGGGGGCCTTGTCGAGCTCGAACGCCTTGTGCAGCACGCGCACCGCGAGCTCCATGTACTTCTCGTCCACCACCACCGAGGTCTTGATCTCCGAGGTGGAGATCATCTGGATGTTGATGCCCTCGGCCGCCAGGCAGCCGAACATCTTCGAGGCGATGCCCGCGTGGGTGCGCATGCCGATGCCCACGAGCGAGACCTTCGCGATGCGGTCGTCGCCCACGATGCCGCGGGCCTTGATCTCCGGCTTCACCCGGGACTCGAGGATCTGCATCGCGCGCTGGTACTCGTTCCTGTGCACCGTGAACGAGAAGTCCGTCATGCCCTCCGTGGACGCGTTCTGGATGATCATGTCCACGTCGATGTTGGCGTCGGCGATGGGACCCAGGATCGCGAAGGCGATGCCGGGCCGGTCCGGGACGCCCAGCACGGTGATCTTGGCTTCGTCGCGGTTGAACGCGATGCCGGAAATGATGGCCTGTTCCATGTTCTCGTCTTCCTCGAACGTGATGAGGGTGCCCATGTCCGTCGAATGCACGTCGGTGAACGACGAGAGCACCCGGACCTTCACCTTGTACTTGCCCGCGAACTCCACGGAGCGGATCTGCAGCACCTTCGAGCCCAGGGAGGCGAGCTCCAGCATCTCCTCGAAGGTCACGGTGTCCAGGCGGCGCGCCTCGGGCACGATGCGCGGATCGGCGGTGTAGACCCCGTCCACGTCGGTGTAGATCTGGCACTCGTCGGCCTTCAGCGCCGCGGCGAGTGCGACCCCGGTCGTGTCCGAACCGCCCCGCCCGAGGGTCGTGATGCTGCCGCCCTCGTCCACGCCCTGGAAGCCCGCCACCACGACCACGTGCCCCGCGGCGAGGTCGCGGCGGATGTTGCCTTCCTCGATGGCGAGGATGCGCGCCTTCGAGTATGCGTTGTCGGTGCGGATGGGCACCTGGTAGCCGGTGTAGCTGCGCGCCTTGACCCCGAGCTTCTGCAGGGCGATGGATAAAAGCCCGATGGAAACCTGGTCTCCCGTGGAGGCGATGACGTCGATCTCGCGGGCGCTCGCGTCCGGGTTCACCTCGCGGGCGAGCGCCAGCAGGCGATTGGTCTCGCCGGACATGGCCGAGGGGACGACGACGAGCTGGTGGCCTTCCTTCACGAAGCGCTCGACCCGGCGCGCGACCTCGCGGATGCGCTCGGGGCTGCCCATGGAGGTGCCGCCGTACTTCTGGACGATCAGGGACACGTGGGGGAACCGGCAGGCAAAACGGCCATTTTATCGCGAGCGGGGGAAAGATCGGAATGGCGGGCTTCCCGGGCGATTCGTCTATAGTGGACGGCACCCCCACGCCGCGCCCCTACCGAGGAATGACCAGACTCCTGCGGCCCCGTGTCGTCGCCCTCACCGCGCTCGGTTTCGCGCTCGCGGCGACGCTGCTCGCGTGGTACGTTGCCGGGCGCCAGGCCCAGCGCGAGGGCGAGCTGCAATTCGCGGGCCGCGCCGAACTCGCCACGGACCTCCTCGAGCGGCGCATCCAGCGCTACGTGGACGTGCTCTACGGCCTGGAAGCGCTCGCCTACCACGATCCCGGCCTCACGCGGCCGCAATTCCGGCGCTACGTCGCCGCGCTGGACATCCCGCGCCGCTTCCCCGGCGTGAAGGCGGTGGAGCGGATCCGGCGCGTTTCCGACGCCGAGCGCGACGATTTCGTGCGCAAGGTGCGCGAGGACCGCTCCTTCTCCCCGAACGGCTACCCCGCCTTCGACATCCATCCCCCGGGTCGCCGCGCCGAGT
>JAAOZZ010000175.1 GCA_012274175.1 Betaproteobacteria bacterium | reverse complement strand
GGGCGCAGCTTACGCCGTAGGCGGCTCGGGCGCCAACGGGCGGGGGCTTGCTGGGCTAACTTGCTTGTTTTTGCAGGGTTTTTCGATCCTGCTGGCCGAGGGGCAAAAGCTACTAAGGGAAAGGGGTTGGCGGAGAGGGCGGGATTCGAACCCGCGTTAGGCTGTTAACCTAAACACGCTTTCCAGGCGTGCGACTTAAACCGCTCATCCACCTCTCCGTTGCCGCGCGGCATTAGCCTGCCCCGGCGGTGGGTGACCCGGGGAAAGCCCGAAATTATACCTTGGCGGCGCGGCCCGGCGCGAGGCGCCTAGCGGGCGAGCGCCCTCCACCGGAAGCCGTGGAGCTGGCGCCAGAAGAGCACCGCCACCAGCAGCAGCATGGTCGCGTGCACCGGCCACAGCCCCACCCATCCGGGGATCCTCTGCTGCGCGGTCCACGCCTGGAAGATCGACAGCAGGTTGTTGTAGAGCACGTACACCAGCACCGCGAAGATCAGGTTCCACGAGCGCCCCGAGCGCGGGTTCACGAACGCAAGCGGCACCGCGAAGAGTCCCATGATGAGCACCGCGAGCGGCAGCGCCACGCGCCAGTGCAGCTCCGCGATCTGCTCGGGCTTGTGCTGGGCGAGGAGCTCGAGCGTGCCCATCGCCTTCGACGACGGCGCCGTGCGCTTGGCCTCCCGCGGCTCGATGCGGATCGCGTAGCGGTCGAAGTCCACGGTGCGATAGTCCAGGCGGCCCGGAGTGCCCTCGTACCGGCGGCCGTTGAGCAGCACGATGAAGCGGTCGCCGTTGGCTGCCGTCTCGATGTAGCCGCGCTGCGCCACCATCACGCCCAGGCGGTTGCCCTGCCACGACTGCACGAAGATGTTGTTCACCACGTCGTCGCGCTCGGAGAGCTTGTCCACGAAGAACACGCGATCGGAGTTGCGCGACTCGCGGAAGACGCCCGGCGTGACGCTCGACACCTCGTCGCGGCTCTCCAGCAGGCGCTGGTATTCCACGCTCTGCGCCTGGGACCACGGGGCCACCACGAGGGAGAGCAGCGCGCACACGAGCGCCACGGGCAGGCTGAACTGCAGCACCGGGCGCACCCACGCCGCGATCGAAAGGCCCGAGCTGAACCACACCGTCATCTCGCTGTCCCGGTAGCTGCGCGTCAACGCAAGCAGCACCGCGACGAAGACCGCAATGCCGAGCAGCACCGGCATGTAGTTGAGGATGCCGAAGGCGATGAGCCCCAGCACCGCTTCGGGCACGACCTCCCCCACCGCCGCCTGCCCGAGGAGCAGGATCATGAGGCGCGTGAGGATGATCGCGAGCAGCACGCCGACCACGGCGATCGCGATCAGGCTGAATTCGCGGATGAGGCTACGATGGAAGATCACGGGAGGGCGATTCTTTGACTTGGCGCACGCCCAGCGCGGATAATCCGAGCCGGCGCGTCCCTCCAAGCCGAGGAAAACCAATGGAATTTAGCATAAAGAGCGCAAGCCCCGAAAAGCAGCGCACGGGGTGCGTGGTGGCAGGCATATTCGAAGGCCGAAAGCTCACGGAAGCGGCCCGGGCGATCGACGCGGCCTCGCGCCATTTCCTCACCGGCGTGCTGCGCCGCGGGGACCTCGAGGGCAAGCTCGGCACCTCGCTCATGCTGCACCACGTCCCGCAGGTGCCCGCGGAACGGGTGCTGCTGGTGGGCCTGGGAAGGGAGCGGGATTTCCACGAGATGGCCTATCGATCCGCCCTCGCCGCGGCGGTGAAGGCGCTGCGTTCCACGGGAGCGGCGGAGGCGATGCTCTGCCTCACCGACCTTCCCCTCAAGCGGCGCGGCACCGACTGGAAGGTGGAGCAGGCGGTGCTCGCGGTGATGGACGGGTTGTACCGCTTCGATCGCCTGAAGAGCAAGCCGCCCGAGCCCGCGCGGGCGCTGCGCAAGGTGACGATGCACGTGCCGGCGCGCAACGACATCGCCGAGGGCACGGCCGCGATCGAGCGCGCCGCGGCGATCGCCGAAGGGGTCGCCTTCGCCAAGGACCTGGGCAACCTGCCCAGCAACATCTGCACGCCCACCTACCTCGCCGAGCAGGCGGTCGAGATGGGCCGCAACGACGGTGTCCGCGTCGAGGTGCTGGAGCAGAAGGCGGTCGAGAAGCTGGGTATGGGCGCATTCCTCGCCGTGGCCCGCGGCAGCCGCGAGCCCCTCAAGTTCATCGTCATGGAATATCGCGGCGGCAAGCGCGAGGCCCCGCCCGTGGCCCTCGTGGGCAAGGGCATCACGTTCGACACCGGCGGCATCTCCATCAAGCCCGCGGGCGAGATGGACGAGATGAAGTTCGACATGTGCGGGGCGGCGAGCGTGCTGGGCACCATGAAGGCGGCCGCCCTCATGAAGCTGCCGATCAACGTCGTGGGCGTGGTGCCGGCCACGGAGAACATGCCGGGCGGCAACGCGATCAAGCCGGGCGACGTGGTCACCACCATGTCGGGGCAGACGGTCGAGATCCTCAACACCGACGCCGAGGGCCGGCTCGTGCTGTGCGACGCGCTCACCTATGTCGCGAAATACAAGCCCGCCGCGGTGGTGGACGTGGCGACCCTCACGGGCGCCATGGTGATCGCCCTGGGCGGAGTCGCCACGGGCCTCTTCGCCAACAGCGATCCGCTCGCGCGCGAGCTGCTCCACGCGGGCGAGGATGCGTGGGACCGCGCGTGGCACATGCCGCTCTGGGACGACTACCAGGAGCAGCTCAAGTCGAACTTCGCCGACTTCCCGAACATCGGCACACGGGCCGCGGGCTCGGTCACCGCCGCGTGCTTCCTGTCGCGCTTCGCCAAATCCTATCCCTGGGCGCACCTGGACATCGCGGGCACGGCCTGGAAGTCCGGCCCCGAGAAAGGCGCCACAGGACGCCCGGTCGCGCTCCTCGCCCATTTCCTCGCCCGGCGCGCGGCGTGACGCGCATCGACTTCTACCGCTACGCCGGGGACAAGCAGCGCTTCGCCTGCCGGCTCGCCGCGAAGGCGTTCGACAGCGCGAGCCGGGTAGTGGTGTACGCGCCCGATGCGAAGGTGCTCGCCGATTTCGACCGCGCGCTGTGGACCTTCCAGGCCACGCGCTTCGTGCCCCATTGCTTCGCCGATTCCCCGGCGGCCCCGGAAACACCCGTGATCCTCGCCCATTCCGGCGAAGCGCTCCCGCACCACGACGTCCTGCTGAACCTGGGCGACGAGTGGCCGCCCTTCTTCGCCTCTTTCGAGCGGCTGCTCGAGATCGTGGCGGCCGACGAGGTCGACAAGGATCGGGCCCGCGGCCGCTATGCGTTCTACAAGAAGCGCGGCTACGATATCCACGTAAACGACGTCGAGGGCTGATGGCGGGCGACAACGACATCCTGGGC
>JAAOZZ010000174.1 GCA_012274175.1 Betaproteobacteria bacterium | reverse complement strand
GCGCGAGCAGGTTGGTCTGGAACGCGATGGAATCGATGACGGTGACGATCTCGCCGATCTTGGACGACGCGGCGCTCAGGGCGTCCATGGTCCGCACCACTTCCACCATGGCTACACCGCCTTCGCGCGCGGAGTCGGTCGCGACACCGCCCAGCTGGGCCGCGCGCTGCGCCGCCGCCGTCGAGCCCGCGACCGTCGAGAGCAGCTCGGTCATGGAGTGCGCGGTCTGCCGCAGGTTCGTCGCCGCATGGGCGCAGCGCTCGTTCAACGTGACCGCGTCCTGGGCGATCCCGTCGGCCGCCTCCGCGATGTATTGCGTCACGATGTGGATGTCGCCGATAGCCGTGATCCAGGCCAGGCGCGCCGCGTCCATGGCCCCGACGAGCCGGCCGATCTCGTCGTTGCGCCGTATGCGCGGCGCGACTCCCAGGTCGCCCGCGGCGAGCGCGCTGGCCACGGTCACCGCTTCCCCGACGGAGGTGAGGATGCGGCGGGTCACGATCCGCACCAGCAACGCGCCGACCACGATCGCGAGCAGGCCCGCGAGCACCCCGAACCAGAGCGTGCGTTCCTGCTGCCCGAGCGCCTCGGCCATGAGCCGCCGGGACTCGCCATCGGCCGCGCGCGTGAGGTCGTCCAGGTCCTTGTGCATCGCCGCCGTGCGCGGCTGCACTTCGCGCTCGAGGCGTCCCACCGTCACCATCTTCGTCTCGTCGGTGTGCTCGGACTGGATCTCCTCGAGCAGCGTGGCGAGCTCCTTCAGGCGGCCCTCGAGGCTCGCGAGCGCCGCGCGGGCCTGGGGCATGGATCTCCCCGCCTGCGCCACGGCATCGAAGCAGGCCTTCTTGCCGTCCGCGTACTGGCGGCCCTGGGAGGTGCGGCGCGTGAGCGTCCAGGCGACCGCCTTGAACGTGAGCGCCTCGCAGTTCGCGCGGATCGTGCCGATGACGTCGCGCTGCACCTGGGCGATGCGTACCTGGTCGAAGGTGGCGCGGCTCTGGCGCCCCTGGACCAGCATCATCGCCGTGTTGAGCGCCACCAGCACCACCAGGCCGATGGGCAGCAACCGCAGCAGGCGCTGCAGGCTCATCGGCGCCTACTTCACCGGGATTTCCGCCACCAGCGCGCCGCCGAAGGCTCCCACGGTCTGCTTGAGTCCGTTCTGCGCGTGGCAGGCGACGCACGCCGGGGCGAGCTTCATCGGGTAGTAGCCCATCACGGCGTTGCCGCTGCGCTTGACGATCGGATCGAGCCCGCCCTTGGCCATGAGACCCTGCACCTCGGGTGCCAGCGGCGAGCCCTTCATCACCTTCTGCACCGCCCAGTCGCCGTTGATGAGCTCGTTGTCGCGGTTGGTGGCGTAGCCCTGGATGCGGCCCTGCATCAGCTGGTTGAACTCCTTGAGCACCTGGGCGCGGAAGAACGCCGGCACGAACGCGTCCTGGCCGCCCTTGGCGAGTATGCCCTGGAAGCGGGTGACGACGGAGGTGAATGACTGGAGATACGCGCGACGCGCGTCACCGACCACGCCCGGCGCCTTGACGTCCAGGGGGGCGCCCGCGGCCTTCTGGTAGCGCGCCTTGAACTGGCCCACCAGCGCGTCGGGGCTCACCTGGTCCTTCGTGGTCTTGCCGCCGTTGATCGCCGGCTGCAGGTCGCCGATCACTCCGGTGCCTTCGGTCACCAGCAACCGCAGCTCCTGGGCGGCCTGCTTGGCGGTCTCTTCGGTCAATTGCGCGTGCGCCGGAACGCTTGCCGCGACCAGGATGGCGGCAGCGAAGGCGATGCGGTTACGGGCTCGTGCGAGGAATGAAAACATGGGCTCTCCCTGTTTATTCGTGTTTGCTTTCGGGGCGGCGCGATATCCCCTCCGGGGCGCGCTTCTCAGTTCGCGGCACAGGCTATCACGCCCTCCCGGCGCCGATTGTGATGATCGTCACAGCGAAGGGACCCCCGCACGTTGCATGCGTCATCGAGCCGGCGGATGACCGCGGGCCCCGCGCCTGTTGTGCTCAGAGCGGCAGCACCCGGGAGGGATCGGGACGCCGCGCGAACTCGTGGAACGCCTCGGCGAGCCGCTCGCTCTCCGAGATCGCCAGGCGCCAGTACCGGATCCGGGCCGCGTCGTCGTGCGCGTAACGCGCGAAGTCCTTGCGGTCGGGAAGCTTCCCGTGGGGCAGCTTCGCGAGGTATTCCCGCGACGGAGCGAGCAGCACCACGTTGTCCAGCCACTCGCCGCGCGCCCGCCGCCAGGGCATGCCCTTGTCCAACCAGCCCGGCACGATGCGATCGGTGAAGTGGGGATAGAGCACGAGGCCCCGCGCGCGGTGGTATGGCAGGTGCAGGTGATAGTCGATGATGCCGCCGTCCCAGTACACGCCCAGGGGCGCCTGCGGGATGTCGGCCACGCCCTCGAGGACCAGCGGGATGGACGCCGAGGCGAGCAGCGCCTCGCCCAGGTTGGTGCGGTCCAGCTCGACCACGTGGGTATGGAACGCGTCGAAGCGGATCGCCTGGCGCGCGTCCGGCGCGGACAGGCCGCCCACCGCGAGGAATGGAGGACGCTCGCGCGCGTCGTGGAAGACCGTGCGGTCGATGAAGCGCGCGAGGTGGCGGCGGCCGAGCGCATTGGCGATCGCCGCCATGCCGAACCCCAGCGGCGTGGTAAGCGACGAGTCGCGCGTGAGCGGCCAGCGGCCCCGCACGGCGAGGATATGCAGGCGGTAGTGGGGATGGGCGAGGATCTGCGCTTCGTGTCCCTGGAAGAGCTCGACCAGCATGGCGCGCGCGGCCTGGCTCACGTAGCGCCGGCTCGGGCGCGCCGGATAGCTCTGCTGCGTGTAGATCCGTGCGAACTCGCCGAGCGCGTGCAGCGGATCGGCGCGGCACGCGGCGGCGAAGCGCCAGGCGCCGATGGAGGCGCCCACGAGATGGCGCACGCGGGGAGCGGAGGCGAGCCAGCCGCCGAAGATCGC
>JAAOZZ010000173.1 GCA_012274175.1 Betaproteobacteria bacterium | reverse complement strand
CGGTCGCGGCGCCCAGGATGTGCCCGGCAAGCCGCAGCCGTGCCGTGATCCCGGGGACCGGGTCGAAATCCCGCTCGAAGGCCACGGGCGCGAAGCGCTTCAACGCCGCATCGGCATCCTTGCGGGTGTAGAGCGGCAGCGCGGGCGCGTGCTTCGAGAAGCCGTGGCGGTTGGCGTGCTCGGCCTCCTCCTCCTGCAGGTGGGCGCTGTCGGGCAGCAGGATGCGGCAGAGCTCGTAGGTGGACTCGCTGCAATGGATCTTGCCGGTGAAACCGCGCTTCACCAGCAGCGGCAGGTATCCCGTGTGGTCGATGTGCGCATGGGTGAGCACCACGGCGCCGATGGACGGCGGGTCGAAGGGCGGAGGGGCCCAGTTGCGCAGGCGCAATTGCTTGAAGCCCTGGAACAGGCCGCAATCCACGAGCAGGCTGGCCCCCGCGGTGACCAGGTACTTCGATCCCGTGACCGTGCCCGTCGCGCCGAGGAATCGGATCTTCATCCTTGCCTTAATACACCAAAATCGGGTTGCCGCCCCTGGCGCAGGAGTCGCGGCCGAAGCCGGCCGCGGGAAAAGGGGAGGCGATGGCCCATTCTCCCGCCCCGGGCCATGTCCCCTTTGATGCCCGTCAACGCCCGGTGCGTGAGCGGGACTATCGTTTCCGGATGAAGGGATTCGCGCCCGCGCCGCCGCCCGCCCCGGCCGTCCTCGACGGCATAGAGAATGTCCTCGGCTTCCGGATCTACCGCGCGCTGCGCGCGCATCTCGCGGCCCAGTCCCTGCGCAGCGTGGTGGTGGAGCAAAAATGGACGCCGAAGCCGGCTCGCCATTGAGCCCGGACAGCGCCGCGGGCGCCATCGGGCTCACCGGCGTCGAGGCGCAACGTCGAGCGCGCGAGTTCGGCCCCAACGAATTCCGGCCCCGGCGCACCCGCTCGCCGATGGGCGAGCTGCTGCGGCGCTTCCGCAGCCCCCTCGTGCTCATCCTGCTCGCGGCAAGCCTCGTGTCGGCGTTCTCCGGCCAGGTGGCGAGCTTCGCCATCATCCTCTCGATGGTGGTGCTGAGTGTCGCGATCGATTTCGTGCAGGAGCACCGGGCGGGGCGTGCGGCCGAGGCGCTCACGCGCCGCGTGCAGGTCCACGCCACGGTGATACGCGACGGCAAGCCCCTGTCGCTCGCCGTGGCGCGCCTCGTGCCCGGCGACGTGGTGCTGCTTTCCCCGGGCTCGCTCATCCCCGGCGACGGGCGGCTGCTGGAGGCCAACGGCCTGCACGTGAACGAGGCGCTGCTCACCGGCGAGCCGTTCCCGGTGGAAAAGCAGCCCGGCGCGCAAACCGGCGACCAGGGCCCCGACGATCTCTTCATGGGCACTTCGGTCGTGAGCGGGTCGGCCACGATGCGCATCCGCCGCACCGGTGCGTCGACGGAGATCGGCAAGATCGCGCGCACCATCGCCGCGGAACCGGCGCCCACCAACTTCGAGCGCGGCACCCGCGCCTTCGGGATGCTGGTGATGCGGCTCACCGCGTTCATGGTGCTGTTCGTGCTGCTGGTGAACGCGGCGCTGCACCGGCCGCTGCTCGATTCGTTCCTCTTCGCCATCGCCCTCGCCGTGGGCCTCACGCCGGAGCTCCTGCCGATGATCGTGTCGGTCACGCTCGCCCACGGCGCGCTGCGGCTCTCGTCGCGCCACGTGATCGTCAAGCGCCTGGCGGCCATCGAGGGCCTGGGCAGCATGGACGTGCTCTGCACCGACAAGACCGGGACCCTCACGCTCGCCAAGATCCGCCTCGACCGCGCCGTGGACGTCGCCGGCGCCGAGAGCCCCGAGACGCTCGAGATGGCTTACCTCAACAGCGCCTTCCAGGCCGGCATCCGCACGCCCCTGGACGAAGCGATCCTCGCGGGAAAGACAGTCGATCCCGCGCCCTGGACGAAGGTGGCGGAGCTTCCATTCGATTTCGAGCGCCGCCGCGTCTCGGTGCTGCTCCACCGCGGGGACCGCCGCCTGCTCATCGTGAAAGGCGCGCCCGAGGATCTCCTCGCGCTCACCACGCACTACGCGAGCGCCGACGGCGCCGCGCCGTGCATCTTCGACGAGGGCGCGCGGGCCGCGGCCTCGAGCCGGCTCGAGGCACTCGGGACGGCGGGCCTGCGGGTGCTCGGCGTCGCGTACCGGACATTCGAGGGCGACCGCATCCAGGCCGGAGACGAGCAGGACCTCATGCTCGCGGGATTCGTCACCTTCGTCGATCCGCCCAAGCCGGGCGCGGCACAGGCGCTCGCCGCGCTGGCCGCGAGCGGCGTGGAAGTGAAGATCCTCACCGGCGACGGCGCGCCCGTGACGCTGCGCCTGTGCGAATCCCTGGGAGTGCCGGTGCGCGGCGCGCTCACCGGAACCGAGATCGACCGCCTCGACGACGCCGCCCTCGCCGCCCGGGTCGAGAACACCTCCATCTTCTGCCGCGTGAACCCGGCGCAGAAGAACCGCATCGTGCACATCCTCAAGTGGCGCGGGCACGTCGTGGGCTTCCTGGGCGACGGCATCAACGACGCGCCGGCACTGCATTCGGCCGACGTGAGCCTGTCGGTGAACAACGCCGTGGACGTGGCGAAGGAGGCGGCCGACCTGATCCTCCTGCGCCGCGACCTCGAGGTGGTGCACCAGGGCGTGCTCGAGGGGCGGCGCACCTTCGTGAACATCCGCAAGTACATCCTGATGGGCACGAGCTCCAACTTCGGCAACATGTTCAGCATGGCGGGCGCCTCCCTCTTCCTGCCCTTCCTGCCGCTGCTGCCCACGCAGATCCTGCTGAACAACCTCCTGTACGACGTCTCCGAGATCCCGATTCCCCTGGACCACGCCGACGCCGAGGAAGTGGCCCGTCCCCAGAAGTGGGACATGACGCTCATCCGGAATTTCATGTGGACCATGGGGCCGGTAAGCTCGCTCTTCGATTTCCTCACCTTCTATGTCCTGCTCACGCTCTTCACCGCCGACGAGTCCCTCTTCCGCACCGGCTGGTTCATCGAGTCCCTCGCCACCCAGGTGCTCGTGATCTTCGTGATCCGCACCCGGGGAAACCCGTTCGCGAGCCGTCCCAGCGCAGCGCTCGCCGTCACCTCCCTCGCAGTGATCGCCGTGGCCCTGGCGCTGCCCTTCACGCCCGCGGCCGCCGCCCTGGGATTCGAGGCGCCGCCGCCGCTCTACTTCGGCGTGCTGGTCGTGCTGGTGGTGGCCTACCTCGTCCTCGCCGAGACCGCCAAGCGCTTCTTCTACCGGCGTTTGGCCCGGGTTTGACCGGGGTCAACGGTGTTTTCGCCGCCCGGATTACGCTCTGCGAAAGAGATGGATTGCCACCGCCGCGGTGCTCGCGGCGCCTTTCAAAGGAGATCCGATGTCGAGCCTCGCACGCCGCAGCGATCCGCTCCGCAGGCTCGCGACACTCCTCCTGCTCGCAGGCGCCCTCGCCGGGTGCTCGGGCCTCCTGCCCCGGGCGCAGAGCGAGGTGAGCAGCTCCTGGAGCAGCTTCGACGAAGCACGGGCGGCGATCGACCGGATCGTCCCGGAGAAGACGTCCGCGGAGGACCTGCGCGCCCAGGGCATCGATCCGTTCACGAGCCCGAACGTGCAGCTCCTGTCCTACTCCGACGTCCTGCTGCGCTTTCCGATCATGGGAACCTTCGCGCAGGATCGCCTCGATCGCGGCCTGCGCACCTGCCTGGACGCGGGCAAGGCGTGCACCGGATACGCGATCACGGTCCGCGAAACGAGGCGCGACCACACCGGCGGCTTCTGGTCGGACGCCCTGGGCTTCAAGCGCGTGATCGTCTCGACCGGCTGGAGCTTCACCGCCCTGATCCTGCTGGTGGACAACCGCGTGGTCTACACGCTCTACGGCGGCCAGCCCTTCGTGCGCGAACAGGAAATCACGCGCCAACCCCTGGGACCGCTGCAGAACTGGGGCGATTCGCTCCCGGTGGGCGGGCTCATCCATTGAGCGCACCCGTGGCGGTCGCCGAAACGCTGGCACTTCCCCCGCCGCGCCTGCCGCCGGGAGCGACCCTCGCGCACGCGCTCGAGTCGCGCCACAGCAGCCGGGAATTCTCGTCGCGTCCCCTCGATCCCGCCACGCTCTCCGCCCTGCTGTGGTCCGCGTGGGGCATGAATCGCCCGGACACGCGCCACCGCACCGCCCCCTCGGCGCGCAACTGGCAGGAGATGGACGTCTACGTGGTGACCGCCGACGGCGCTTTTGTCTACGACGCGCAGGCGCAGCGACTGAAGCTCGTGTCCCCGGGCGACCATCGCGCCGCCACGGGCGAGCAGGAATTCGTGGCCGGCGCGCCGGTGAACCTCGTGCTCGTCGCCGACCTCGCGCGCATGGCAGACGCCACGAGCGACGACCGCGCGCTCTACTCGGCCCTCGACGCCGGCTGCATCGCTCAGAACGTATATCTCTATTGCGCCGCCGCGGGATTGGGCTGCGTCGTGCGCGGATTGGTCGACCGCGAAAGGCTCTCCCCGCTCCTGCACCTGGCTCCCGGGCAGCGCATCATCGTGGCGCAATCCGTGGGATATCCCGCCGCGCCGTGAGCGAGAGCCCGCCGGAGCACTACAGCTTCGACGCCTATACGCCGGCGGAGATTGCCCGGCGGGTGGAGAACGTGGGCGTGGCCAAGGCGCGGCTGCCGCTGCTGCAGACGACGATGCTGGGCATGCTCGCCGGCGCCTTCATCGGCCTGGGCGCCCTCTACTACACTCTGGTGGCGAGCGACGCGACCCTGGGCTTCGCGGCCTCGCGGCTGCTGGGAGGCGCCTGCTTTTCATTGGGGTTGCTCCTGGTGGTGGTGGCCGGCGCCGAGCTCTTCACCGGCAACAACCTGCTCGCCATGGCCTGGGCGGCGGGACGCATCAGCACCGGCGACGTGCTTCGCAACTGGATATTGGTCTGCATCGCCAACTTCGTGGGCGCCGCGGGTCTCGCCGCGATGGTGTTTCTCTCGGGCCAAGGCGACCTGAACGGCGGCGCGGTGGGCCAGGCCTATCTCAAGATCGCCGCGGGCAAGGCCGCCCTCGATCCGCTCGCTGCGTTCTTCCGCGGCATGCTCTGCAACGTGCTGGTGTGCATGGCGGTGTGGATGGCCATGGCCGGGCACAGCGTGGTGGACCGGTTCGTCGCGATCTTCATGCCCATCTCCGCATTCGTCGCCGCGGGCTTCGAGCACTCGGTGGCCAACATGTACTACTTCCCCATGGCCCTGATGCTCAAGTGGCACGGCGCGCCCCTGCCCGCGGGCGCCGACGCCGTGACGGTGGAGGCGATGCTCGCGAACCTCGCCATCGTGATCGCCGGCAACCTGGTGGGCGGCAGCGTGCTGGTGGCGCTCGTGTACTGGGTGATCTACCTGCGCGGACCGAAGCCCGGCTGAGACGCCCGGCGTCGCGGGCTCAAGCGGCGCCCGGTCGGCCCACGCGGCAGAGCGCCGGCAGACGCGCCGTGAACTGCGCCATCGCGGCCTCCAGGTCCATCCCGTGATTGAGCACCCCGTCGAGGGCCTCGGTGACCGGCATCTCGACGTGCAGCGCGCGCGCGAGCGCAGCCACGGCCTCCACGGAAGCCACGCCCTCGGTCACGACCCGGCGCTCGCCCAGGATGTCCGCGAGCGCGCGTCCCTCGCCCAGCGCCACGCCGAGGGACGTGTTGCGCGACTGCAGGCTGTTGGCGGTGAGCATGAGGTCGCCCGCGCCGGCGAGACCCAGGAAAGTGGCCGCGTGCGCTCCCTTGGCCACACCCAGGCGCGAGGCCTCGGCCAGGCCCAGGGTGATGATGGTCGCGCGCGCGTTCTCGCCGAGCTTGCGGCCATGGGCAATGCCGCTCGCGATAGCCACCACGTTCTTCATGACGCCGCCCACCGCCGCGCCCATCACGTCGTCGGACAGGTGGACGCAGAAATGGGGATTCGAGATGTCGCGGGCGAGGGCCTCGGCCACGGACCAGTCGGCGCACGCGAGCACCACGCCGCAGGGCAGGTCCGTCGCGATCTCGCGGGCGAAGGACGGACCGGAGAGCACCGCGATCACGGCGTCGGGCAGCGCATCGGCGAGGACCTCGGGCATGAGGGCGCAGCTGCCGCGCTCGATGCCCTTGGAGCAGGTGACCACCGGCGTGCCCTTCGCGAGCGCCGGGCGCAGCGCTCCCGCCACCCCGCGCAGGTGCTGGGCGGGCACGGCGATGAGGACGAAGTCGGCGGCGTTCACCACCTCCGCCAGGTCCGCGCTCGCGCGGATGCCCGGATCGAGCGCCACCCCGTGCAGGAAAGTCCGGTTCACGTGTTCGGCGTTGATCTGCGCCACCACTGCCGGCTCGCGCGCCCACAGGCGCACGTCGTGGCCCGAGCGGCGCACCACGCTCGCCATCGCGGTGCCGAAAGCCCCGCCCCCTATGATGCCTACGGTAGACATGCCTCGCATCCTATAGGGGCCCCGGGGGGTCCCCAATTGACCGGGATCACAAGGCGGACGCGGGGCGCCCGCTACAGTCGATCCAGTTTCCCGTCCCGGAGGTCGCCATCACGCTGCTCCTGGTGCTCCTCGCCGTGGCCGCCGTGCACGATTTCTTCAACGGCTTCCATGACGGCGCCAACATCGTCTCCACGGTGATCGCCTCCCGCGCCATGAGCGCGCGCGGCTCCCTCGCGCTGGCGGCGGCCGCGACCCTGGTGGGTCCCTTCCTCATGGGGATGGCCGTGGCCGAGACCATGGGCGAGGGGCTCGTCGCGCCCCACGCGGTGACCCTCGCCGTAACGCTGGCCGCGCTTCTCGCCGCGAGTGCGTGGGACCTCGCCACGTGGTATTTCGGCATTCCCGTGAGCACCTCCCATGCCCTGGTGGGCGGCCTCCTGGGCGCGGTGATCGCGGGCGGGGGCTATTCCGAGATCCACGGCTCCGGCGTGCTCAAGGTGGCCGCCGCGCTCTTCGTATCGCCGCTCCTGGGCTTCACGGCGGCGCTCGCGGTGATGCACGCCACACGCTGGATCCTGCGGGAGGCCACACCCCGGGCGGGCCTGGTGCTGTCGCGCGCGCAGCTCGTGACGGCGGGCGCGCTGGCGCTCACCAACGGCGCCAACGATGCCCAGAAGACGGTGGGCGTGATCGCGCTGGGACTACTCACCCTGGGCTACACGCATACGTTCACCGTGCCCTGGTGGGCGATCGCGCTGTCCGCGGGATCGCTCGCGCTGGGAACGCTGCTCGGGGGCGAGCGGCTGATCCGCACGCTCGGATCGCGCTTCTACCCGATCCGCCCGATCCACGGGTTCGCCACCCAGCTCGCTTCCGCGGGCGTGATCCTGGGCGTCTCCCTCGCCGGCGGCCCGGTGAGCTCCACGCAGGTGGTGAGCATGGCGATCGTGGGCGCGGGTGCGGCGGAGCGTGCGTCGAAGGTGCGCTGGGCGGCGCTGGGCGACATCGCGATCGCCTGGGTGCTCACGGTTCCGGCGAGCGCGCTGCTCGCGATGCCGACCTATTTCGCGGTCCGGACGCTGCTCGGCCTGGGAGGCGCGTGATGGGATTCTTCGACGCGGGCCTCAAGGAAGGCAACCGCTTCTTCTCGATGCTGGTGGATCAGTCCGCGCGCACCGTGGAGGCGACCCGCGCCCTGGAGAACGTGCTCGAGCACGTCGACGCCGCCGCCGTCGAGCGCATGCGCTCGGTGGCCGAGGTCTCGGCGGAGCTGCGCCGCGTGCTGATCGACGAGCTGCACAAGACCTTCATCACGCCCCTGGACCGGGAGGATATCTTCAACCTCTCCCACAGCTACGACGACATGGTGAAGTACGCCCTCGCCACGCTCGAGGAAATGCAGCTGCTCGCGGTCGCCGCCGACGAGCCCATCCGCCGCATGGTGTCCGTGGTGCGCGAGCAGGCCGAGGAGCTGGAGCTCGCGATCCAGCGCCTGGCGAAGAACCCGCGGGTGGCGGGCGACCATGCCGACGCGGTGCACGAGAAGGAAGCACAGGTCGAGCGCGTCTACCGCGTGGCGATCCGCGACCTCTTCGCCCGCGCCAACGACATCGAGGCCCTGCCCGGGATCTTCTACCGGCGCGAGGTCTACCGGCACATCTCCAACATGTCCGATCGCGCGGATTCGGCGGCGAACGTGTTCGGGATGATCGTGATGAAGCTCGCCTGAAGACCCGCGGCAAGGCCACACCTCGATTCAGGCTGAAGCAAGTCGCGCTTCAGGTTCGCGCAAGACAAGTCGCTGAACGCCGCGTGCGCTGCGTTTCGCATCGCCATTCGTTGACAAAAATCATGCGGGGCGAAACTTCACGTGGGATAAATCGTCATCAGTCCCGATGATCCGAACGGCTCACCCGAAAAGGGAGGTTCCCATGGCCAATGGGAGACACGCAGTCACCCGATCGCTCTTCTGCCTGCCCATCACAATGTCGCTTCTCGTCGCCCTGCTGCTGGTCGGCGTGGACGCGCGCGCGATCCCCGCGTTCAATCGCCAGACGGGACAGAACTGCGTTGCGTGCCACGCGGGCGGCCAGTTTCCCGACCTCACGTCCTACGGACGCCTCTTCAAGCTCACCGGCTACACGATCGGCGAGCGCGAGCTGCCGCTCGCATTGATGGCGGTCGCCAGCTACAACAAGACGCGCAGCACGAATTCTCCGGACCCGAATTTCGACCGCGCGGCGAATTTTCCCAAGGACGGCAATGTCATCTTCCAGACCGGGAGCCTCTTCCTCGGCGGCAGGGTCAACGACCATGTCGGGGCGTTCGTGCAGGTCACGTACAACAACTACGACACGCAGAGCTCGTCCGACTCGAGCTGGATGGGCCACGGAAGCTCCGACAACCTCGACGTCCGATACGTCGATCGATTCATCTCGCCGGAGCGCGACCTGATCGTCGGCGCCACGCTCAACAACAATCCCTCGGTGCAGGACGTATGGAACAGCGCTCCAGCGTGGGGCTTCAACGTCGTGCCGGGAAGCTCGGGGCCGGCCGTGACCCCACTGCTCGCCGGGGGCCTCGCCCAGTCGGTAGCCGGCGTGGGCGGCTACGCATACTGGAACCGAAGCGTTTACGTGGAGCTCTCGGGCTATCGAACCGCCAACGGCGTCTGGTCCTTCATGAGCCAGGGGCTCAATGCGACGCGCGGCGACCAGACGATCGTCAAGGGCACCAACCCGTACTGGCGACTCGCGCTCAACCACGAGTGGGGACCCAACAGCCTCATGATCGGCGCCTCGGGCCTGAACGCGAAGGTCTTTCCGGACCCGACCGATCCCACCGGCTCGACCAGCGACTACCGTGACATCGGCGTGGACGCCCAGTACCAGTACATCCTCGACCCGCACGCGCTCACCGTCACCGCGAGCTACATGCACGAGCACGTGCACTACGCCGACTCGGTGGCGAACCAGCCCCACCCGCTCGATCCCGACGGCACGCTCGGGCTGCCCCTCACCAACGATTCCGATACGTTGAAGATGTTCCGCACCAAGGCTTCCTACGTGTATGGCGCGAAATACGGCGGCAGCCTGTCCTACTTCGACGTGACCGGCACATCCAACCCCGCGCTCCAGACTTCGGCCATGGACCCGGCCAATCCGGGCAACCTGATCGACGGCTCCCAGGGCGTCACGGGCAACCTCACGGGCAGCCCCGCCACGAGCGGATGGACCTCGGAGGTCTTCTGGACCCCGCAGCAGAACGTACGCCTCGGCGTGGAGTACACGATGTTCACCCGCTTCAACGGGGCGTCGAACAACTACGACGGATTCGGCAGGAACGCGAAGGACAACAACACGCTGTTCGTCTACGTCTGGACCGCGTTCTAGGAGAGCCCCATGAAAACGACTTCATTGACCCTCGCCCTCGCGATCGCCGCCATCGTCGCCGGCTGCGCCACCACGGAGCGCTCGCGCGCCCTGAACGAT
>JAAOZZ010000172.1 GCA_012274175.1 Betaproteobacteria bacterium | reverse complement strand
GGCGCGGTGTCAGGCGCGGTTGAAGAACTCCCGCCCGCCGCGCATCGCCTCCACGCGCTCGACCAGCAGGTCCAGGTGCTCGGGCACGTCGACGAAATTGAGCCGCTCGCTGTTCACGATGAGCAGCGGGCTCGCGGTGTACTCGTAGAAATAGCTCGTGTACGCCTCCGAGAGGTCGCGCAGGTAGGTCTCGTCGATGCCCCCCTCGATCGGGTTGCCGCGCTTCTTCACCCGGGCCACGAGCGTGTTCACGGAGGCCTGGAGGTAGATCACCAGGTCCGGCACCGGCGCCTTGGGCTTCACGTGCTCGTAGATCTTCGTGTAGAGCTGGTATTCGGCGTCGTCGAGAGTCATGCGCGCGAAGAGCGGGTCCTTCGCGAGCGTGAAGTCCGCCACCGTCGGCTTGCCGAAGAGGTCGGGCTGCTTCAAGGTCTCGATCTGCGCCACCCGCTGGAAGAGAAAGAAGAGCTGCGTGGGCAGCGCGTAGCGGCGCATGTCGCAGTAGAACTGGGCGAGGAATGGATTCGCCTGCGGGTCCTCGAGCAGCACCGAGGCGTTCATGCGCTGCGCGAGCTTCTGCGCGAGGCTCGTCTTGCCGCAGCCGATGGGGCCCTCCACCACGAGGTAGCGGTGCTTCATGGCGCCATGCGCTCGATCTGCTGGCCCGAGGTGCGCGCGAGCCACTCCGCGGCCTTTCCGCGCCCGGGAATGCTCGCGTCGGGCCACACGTCCAGCAGCGGCGCCAGCACGAAGGCGCGCTCGTGGGCCCTCGGGTGCGGCACCGTGAGCCCCGGCTCGTCGATCACGGCGTCTCCGTAGAGGACGATGTCGAGGTCGAGGGTGCGCGGGCCGATGGGTACCTCGCGATGGCGACCATGGCGCTGCTCGATCGCGAGCAGCCCCTCGAGCAGCGCCCGCGCGCCGAGCCGCGTCTCCACGCGGGCGCAGGCATTCACGAACGCCGGCTGGTCGGCATATCCCACGGGCGCGGTGCGATACAGCGCCGAGCGCGCCGTGACGCGGGTGTCGGCGAGCGCCGCGAGGTCCGCGAACCCGCGCCGCACGTGGGCCTCGGGATCGTCCAGGTTGGAGCCCAGCGCGATCGCGGCGGTGACGGGTGGACTCACTCTTCGCTCGCTCCCTGGGAATCGGGCAGCAGCGTGCCTTCGGCGCCCTTCTTGCGGGCGCCGCGCCGGCGGCGGCGCTTCTTCTTCGGTCCCGTCTCGTCGGAGACCAGCATGCGCTCGCGCTCGTCGGGGCCCACGCCCTGGAAACGCTCCCACCACGCGGCCGCTTCCTGGGGCGCGTTGGCCGACGCGGCGCGCAGCGCGAAGAAATCGTAGGCCGCACGGAAGCGCGGATGCTCGAGCAGGCGGTGGGGACGCTGCCCGCCGCGCTGCAGGAAGCGCGGCTGCATGAGCCAGAGCTCCTTCATCGTGGCGTCGAAGCGCCTGGGGATCGCGAGGGAATCGCGCTGCACGTCGAGGGCCTCGTGCATCGCCGCGTGCAGGGCGGGAATCGTGGCCTGGCCCTCGGACTCGAAGCGGCGCAGGTTCTTCTCCACCTGGCCCCAGAGCAGCGCGGCGAGCAGGAACGCGGGCGAGACCGGCTTGCCCTCGGCCAGGCGCTCGTCGGTGGCGCGCAGGGCGGCCATCGCGAACGGGCCCGCCTCCGGGTCCTCGAGCGCGGTGTCGAGGAGCGGGAGCAGGCCGTGGTGCAGCTCCAGCTCGCGCAGCACGCGTACGCACTCCACCGCGTTGCCCGAGAGCAGGAGCTTCAGGATCTCCTCGAAGAGCCGGGCCTGGGGGACGTTCTCGAGCAAATGCTTGTGGGTTGCGATGGGAGCGCGCGTCCGGGAATCGATCTCGAGGCCCAGCTTGGCCCCCAGGCGCGCGGCGCGGAGCATGCGCACCGGGTCCTCCCGATAGCGGGTCGCGGCGTCCCCGATCATCACGAGCTTCCTCGCCTTCAGGTCCTTCATGCCGTGCACGTAGTCCCAGACCTCTTCCTTCACCGGGTCGTAGAAGAGCGCGTTCACGGTGAAGTCGCGGCGCATGGCATCCTCGGCCTGGGTGCCGAAGACGTTGTCGGAGAGCATGCGTCCGTGCTCGTCGGTGTTCTCCGCGTCGGGCTCCCGGGCGAAATGGGCGCGGAAGGTGGAGGTCTCCACCGTCTCGGCCCCGCACAGCACGTGCACGATCTGGAAGCGCCGGCCGATGATGCGCGAGCGGCGGAAGACGGAGCGCACCTCCTCGGGCGTGGCGCTGGTGGCCACGTCGAAGTCCTTCGGCTTGCGCCCCAGCAGCAGGTCGCGCACGGCGCCGCCCACCACGAACGTGGCGTGCCCCGCGCGCTGCAGCTCCTCGCACGTGCGCCGGGCGCAGCGGCTGATGTCGTCGCGGCGGATGCCGTGCTTGTCCTTGCCGTGGATCACGGGGCGCGCGTCCTTGTGGGTCACCTGCGTGCGCCGCCCGAAAAGCTTGTCGATGTACTTCTTGATCATGGGTCCCTCAGGCTGATGACGGGCCAGTCCCGCTCCCGCGCGTGGGAGCGCAGCGTCTCGTCGGGGTCGACCGCCACCGGGTGGGTGACCCGCTCGAGCAGCGGCAGGTCGTTGAGCGAGTCGCTGTAGAACCAGCTCTCGTAATCCTCGAATCTCGTTCCCAGCCCGGCGAGCCATTCGCGCACGCGCTCGACCTTGCCCTCGCGGAAGGTGGGCGTGCCGCGCGGCCTGCCGGTGAAGAGCCCGTCGACTTCCTCGATGTCGGTGGCGAGGAGGTGGGGCACCCCCAGCTCGGCGGCGATGGGCGCGGTGATGAAGCGGTTGGTGGCGGTCACGATGGCCGTGAGCGCCCCGGCGTGGCTCGCGATGAGCTCCGCCGCCCCGGGAGAGATCATGGGCCGGATCATGCGCCGCATGAAGTCGGCATGCCAGGCGTCGAGCTGCCCCCGCGGCACGCCCGCGATGGGCGCCAGCTGGAACGCGAGGAACTCGTGGATGTCGAGCGTGCCGTCCTTGTAGCGCTCGTAGAACCACTCGTTCTTCGCGTGGTACTGGGCGGGATGCAGCACGCCCTCCTCGATCAGGAACTCCGCCCACGCATGATCGCTGTCGCCCTCCAGGAGCGTGTTGTCCAGGTCGAAGAGCGTGAGCCTCATCTTCCTGTTCATGATCCGCGAAACCGTGTCCCACGTTCGCCCCCTCTCCCCTGGGAGAGGGTTGGGGAGAGGGTCCCTGAGCCCACGCGAAACCGTGTCCCACGTTTGCTCCCTCTCCCTTGGGAGAGGGTTGGGGAGAGGGTCGGAAAGATCATGGCAGCGCCGCCTTGATGAGCGGAACGGTAATGGGTCTCCCGGTCTCGAGGGAATAACGGTCGAGGCAGTCGAGGGCCGCCACGAGGGAGCCCATGTCGCGCCGGGCGTGGGTGAGGAGATACGACGTGACCTCCTCGGCGAGCTCGAAGCCGCGGGAGCGCGCGTGGGCCGCGAGCGCGGAGCGCTTCTCCTCGTCCGTGAGGGCAAGCGCGCGATAGGTGAGCCCGGTGGCAAGCCGCGTGGCGAGGTCGCGGCGCAGCGCCACGTCCCGGGGCGCGCGGGACGCCGCGACCAGGAGGAATGGAAACGCGCCCTCGTTGAACCCGTTGAAGAGCGCCACCTGCTCCGGCTCGGCCAGGCGCTCCACGTCGTCCAGGGCGACCACGCCCGCGGCGTCTCCCGCACCGAACGCTTCGCCGGGCACGTAGCGTCCCCGGCGCGCGGCCGCGAAAGCCTTCAGCAGGTGGGTCTTGCCGGCGCCGCTTTCGCCCCAAATGTAGATCACATGCTCGGCGAGCTCGCCTTTCACGGCCGAGTCGAGCGCGTGCGCCAGCTCGGCATTGCCGCCGTGGACGAAGTTCGCGAAGGTGGGCGCGGGCGCCTGGGTGAAGTCGAGGAGAAGCTGCCTCATGGGGATTTCCCTGGACCGGTGCCGCCTCGGAGGATTCCGTCGGCCGGCTTGGCCCGGGCGCGTCTCGCATGAGTGCGAGGCGCCGAATTGGGCGAAATGTTAGCACGGCGGGGCACCCCTTGCCCTGTGAGAAAATGGAATCCATGGCCATCGCCACTCCCATCCAGATCCGCTTCGAGCGCGTGAACGGCGACATCGGCATCGCGCCCGCCACGCCGCCGCCCGTCGTCACGCCCGAGGAAAGGCCCGCGCTCGTCGAGCGCGCGCGCAAGCTCCTCGCGGAGCGCGACGCGGTCCTGGTCGCCCACTACTACGTGCACCCGGATTTGCAGGACCTCGCCCAGTCCACCGGCGGGACCGTGTCCGACTCCCTCGAGATGGCGCGCTTCGGCCACGACCACCCGGCGCGCACCGTCGTGGTGGCGGGGGTGCGCTTCATGGGCGAGACCGCCAAGATCCTGAACCCCGAGAAGCGGGTGCTGATGCCCGACCTCGCCGCCGAGTGCTCCCTCGACCTCGCGACACCCGCCGACGAGTTCGCACGCTTCTGCGACGAGCATCCCGACCGCGTCGTGGTGGTGTACGCCAACACGAGCGCCGCGGTGAAGGCGAGGTCCGACTGGATGGTGACCTCGTCCATCGCGGAGAAGATCGTGGCGCACCTCCACGCGCAGGGAAAGAAGGTCCTCTGGGCGCCCGACAAGCACCTGGGCGACTACGTGCGGCGCGTGACCGGCGCCGACATGCTGATGTGGAATGCCTCGTGCGTGGTGCACGACGAGTTCAAGGCCCAGCAGCTGGAGGAGCTGAAGGCCCTGCATCCGAACGCCAAGGTGCTGGTGCACCCGGAATCGCCCGCGAGCGTGATCGCGCTGGCCGACGCCGTGGGCTCGACCACCGGCATCATCCTCGCGGCCGAGCGCCTCGGGGCGAAGGAATACATCGTCGCCACCGACGGGGGCATCATCCACCAGATGAAGAAGCGCCTGCCGGGAGTGACCTTCATCGAGGCGCCCACCGCCGGCAAGGGCGCCACCTGCCAGAGCTGCGCCCACTGCCCGTGGATGGCGATGAACGGCCTGC
>JAAOZZ010000171.1 GCA_012274175.1 Betaproteobacteria bacterium | reverse complement strand
GTCACGATAACCGAAGAAGTTGTATCCCGCCGAAACCCACAGGTTCGTGGCGGCGAGATAGCCCAGCTCCAGGCCCACGCCGTACTGCCGCGAGGACGCATCCGAGCCCATCATGACGCTGGTGACGATGCCCACGTCCCACCGCGGGGCGAACTCCCAGGTGGCCCGCGCGCCCACCACTTGCGCCCGGTAGCGCGTCGCAAGCCCGTTGGAATTGTCCGAGGACCACTTGGCGGCGTAGCGGCCGGTGACGAGGAAGGGCCGGGAGAGCTGCCAGTCGGCATTGATGGAGAGGAGCTGCGTGGAAGTGCGCAGCGCGATGCCCGGCTGCGTGCTGTCGTCCTCGAGGCGGTGCTCGACGCGCCCGAGCACGTTCCACTTGTTGGTCTCCGTATCACGCCACGCGAGTCCCGCCTGCATGCGCTCGATCACGTGCTCGCCGCTGTCGGCGCGGTTACGCGTGAGGTTGTAGGAGTTGCGCGCGAGCGCCGTCAGGTCGCGCCCGACCTTCGCGGCGAGGCCCACGGTGAAGAGCAGCGTCTCCTGGGTCGCGCCGCGCTGCATCTCGAGCCGGGTGCTGCCTTTCCAGAGCGGGCTGCCGACGTACTCGAGGGCGAGCGCCACCGCGGTGTTCTCGTTCTGGCCGGTGCCGGAGATGGCGTGCACGCGCTCGAGGGTCGTGCCCAGGCGCAGGCCCGGCGCGATCGACCAGAGGTTGCGCAGGCCGAGCGCGGCCTCCACGTCGCCGCCCGACATCGCGTCGCGAATGCGGTACTCGCTGAAGAGGCGCCCGTCCTTCACGTATTCCGTGTCGATGCCGATCGCCGTGGTGTTCTGCTGCTCCGTCTGGTTGAGTCCGTAGGGGCCCGTGATCGACGAGATGAACTCGTGGCGCGCGTAGATGCGGCTCTTGTTCGGGAGCTGGTATTCGCCGCCCACGGCGAGCACCTTGCGATCGGTCTCCTTCACGTCCACTTCGGCCTCGCCGTACATCGTGGCTCCCTTCACGCCGGGAACCGATCCGGTGAGGCGCGCGCGCGCGGTGGTCACCTCGTCGGGCACTGGCTGCGGCGCGGGCTGCCCTTCGACCGCCGGCACGGGAGAGACAGTGCCCCGCTCGGCGGCGTGGCGCATTCCCACTTCCAGGGTGAGGTTGCCGGGGAGCTGGCGCTGCACCGAGATCTCCGCGCCGTCGCGCACGGAGCCGCTCTTCACGTCCTCGGTGCGCAGCGCTTCCACCTTGATGCTGGTTTCCTTGCCGATCTTGTAGTCCGCGCGCACGCCGGCCTCGCTGCGGCCCTGGGTGAGGTACGCGCCCGGGTTGTCGAAGCCCTGGTCGGTGCGCGCCACATAGGCCTGGGCCTTGAGGTTCTTGGAATCGTGCTTGAGCTCGATGCGCTCGGCGCTGCCCTTTTCCTCGTCCAGGCCGCTCACGGTGTGGGCGATCTCCGAGATGAGGTAGGTGCCCTCGCCCACCTTCACCACGGCGTCGGCGCCGGCGAGGGTGAAGGGCGCCAGCGGATTCTTGTCCTTCACGTACACGCCGCCCACCTCGACGCGGTCGCTCACCTTCACCTGGCCGTCCACGCCGACCACCCAGAACTGCTCGCCGCCCTGGTCCACCTCGTAGGTCACGCGCACCGACACCGGGTTCAGGTTGCGGTCCACGCTGGGCACCGGGGCCTTGAAGAGGATGCGGCCCGTGAGCGCCTCGATCTCGTAGTCGCTGAAGCGCGTCTGGGGCACCGAGGAGATGATGAGCGCCGGCTGGTTGCGGTCGCGGGTGATGATCTCCACCGTCTCGCTGTTGATGAGCGCGCCCTGGGTGCCGAGCTGGAACGGCCCCGAGGTGCCGTTGGCGGGCAGCTCCTCGATCACCTGGCGGGTCGTATCGCGGCTCGCGAAGGCGTTCACGCTCACGCGGGAATTCTCGTAGTGCTCCTTCACCCCCGTGAGCGAGCGGCTGTAGTTGGTGAGCTTGCGCACGTCCGAAATCGCGTTAGTGGTGAAGTCGCCCCACAGCAGGTAGGAGCGGTTGTGGTCGACGCGCACGTAGAGCTTGCTCGTGGATTGCGCGTCGTAGCCGCGCACGCCCGAGTCCCCGTAGACCGGATAGAACTCGTCGGGCTGGATGTCGCGGAAGAGCCGCTCCTGGGTGTCCTTGTCGGAGTCGTAGGCGGCCGTGAGCAGGTATTCGCCCTTGATCTTGCCCTTGAGATAGAAGGCCGCGCGCACGCCCGCGTCGGTGCGCCCGCCATTCCATTCCCGCGACAGGTGCCGCAGCTCCTGCTCGAACCCGTCGGAGGCGCGGGTCGGCGTGAGCGCGCGGGTATTGACGTTGCGCATGTTGACGATGCCCTCGAGCACGCCCGCGGCCACGAGCTTGCGCATCTCGGGCAGGAAGTCCAGGCGCGCCTCGGCCTTGAACGTGCCGCTGGCCGCCGTCACGCGGCTCTCGCCCGGCTCGAGGGGCGGCTCGATGGAGAATTCGCCGCGCCCTTCCTCGATGAACACCTGCACACCGGGGCGCTCCGGGTCCAGGTCCGCGACGAGCCACTTGCCGCGCGTGGACTCGAGCGTGACCGCGGTGCGCGTGG
>JAAOZZ010000170.1 GCA_012274175.1 Betaproteobacteria bacterium | reverse complement strand
TGGTCGTTCGGCCTCAACATCTGCACCGAACTGTGGGCCGTCGAAACCTACGCCGCCTACGCCGCGCGCGGCGTGCCAGTCATTCTCTCCCCTCGGGCAACCGCAGCCGCCACGACGGCGAAGTGGCTGTCGGTCGGCGTGGTAGCGGCAGTGCGCTCCGGCGCATTCAGCCTGTCCTCCAACCGCGTCGATCCGACCGGTGCCTGCGGCGGCGTCGGATGGATCATCGATCCGCAGGGAACAATTCTGGCGCGGACGACCGCCGGCGCACCCTTCGCGACGGTCGATATCGACCTCTTCGCCGCGGCGGCGGCACGAGACGACTATCCGCGCTATGTGTTCGGGGGGAGACGGCGGTGATCGCGCTTCATTCAGATTCGATCTAGTCGCTGCAAAGGCGTCGCGAGGAGTGCGAGCGTCTCGCTCGCGGCAGCGAGGCGTCTCGCCTCGCTGTTCTTCCGCGCGCAATCGAACATCCTTAGCTCTTGCCGGACCAGAGCAACCGAATACATACTGAACACCGTCAATCAATGCAAGGCAGGTCGGTGCTGGTGGATGGAGAATCCTCGGCGGCGACACTTCTCCAAAAGAGTGGCGGCGAACTACGCGATGAAAGTCTTTCTTTCCTCGACTGCGCAAGACCTGGTGGCCTACCGGAAAGTGGCCGACGACACGATCCTGCGGATGTCGCAGGAGGCGGTGGTGATGGAGCGCTTCGGCCCGCTGCCGGGCGAGCCGGTGGTCGAGTGTGAACGCAAGGCCCGGGAGTGCGACGTGGTGGTTTGCATCGTCGCGCACCGCAACGGCTTCGTTCCCGACAAAGGGCGAGGCAGCATTACGCGGCGCGAAGTGGAGGCGGCCAAGGTGGCGGGCAAGGACGTGCTGGTCTGGATCGTGGCGGACGCCTATCCCTGGACGGAGAAAAAGGAGCAGGACCTACTCACTGATCCCAGCGTGCTCGCGGACCCGGCGCGCGTGGCGGACGTCGCGGCGGGTGTGCAAGCCCTGCTCGATTTCAAGACCTGGCTGCGTGCGACCTTCGTCTGCGACGCGTTCACGACTCCGGACGACTTAGGCCGAAAGATCGCGGTCGCGTTGAGTGCACGCGGAAAGGCACCAACGGCAGCCACTCGCGCCCAGAACCGCGGCGAGATCCGCATCGTTCATGCGCTCCAGCCCGCGCCCCATTTTCATGGACGTGAGGAACTGGTTCGCGATCTCGGCTTGTGGGTTTCCGACCTAACCTCGCCGGATCGCGTGTGGTCGCTGGTGGCAGCGGGAGGCACCGGCAAGACGGCAGTGGTCGAGAGGGTCGTCGCAGGCATGAGACCGGGCGAAGCCAACGTGCTGGTCTGGTCGTTCTACGAGAAACCCGACGCCGATGCCTTCCTGCGCGAGTGCAATCACCTCTTCCTCGGCGAGGACGAGGGCCAAGCTGGAGGACGTTTGGAACGTCTCGAGCGTGGGCTTCGCGACGGGCGGCCGCACCTGATCGTCCTCGACGGCCTCGAGCGCGTCCAGGAGGATGCCGGTGGCGGCAGAGTGCGCGGCGAGCTATCGGACCACACCCTCAAGCTCCTCCTGCGTGCCATAGCCGCCGGCCTCGGACGGGCGCGGGCGCTGGTGACCTCGCGATATCCTTTGGTCGATCTTCAGGACTGGACGAACCGCGGATATCGCGACACTTCTCTCGACGACCTCTCGCCGGAGGCAGCCGTGGCCGTCCTACGCGGCTGGGGCGTGGCCGGAAACGACGACGCTCTGCGCGCGGCAGCGGCCCAGGTGGGCAATCACGCGCTCTCGACGGCGGTGCTCGGCTCCTACCTTCGCTCCTTTGCAAACGGGCGCATCGAGGCTGTCACGGAGTTCGATCTCGACGCCATAACGGGCGCCGACCCGAAGGCCGCGAAGCTCGCACGCGTACTCGCCTACTACGCGCAGCGGCTGCCTGACGAAGAGCGTGACTTGCTGGCCCGGCTCTCCGTATTTCCCCGCGGAGTAACGATCGATCTGCTCGGCGTGCTTGTCGATGCCGGCGGCGAGGTGGCGGGACTCCTTCTGAATGCAAAGCCGCGTCTCTTCGCGTTGCTGGAGAGTCTGCGGGGGCGTGGGCTGGTCTTTCAATACCGTAGCGACGAGTCGGTCACATGGACCGCGCACCCGTTCCTGCGCGAGCGCTTCCGCGAGCTGCTCGGCTGCCCCGCCGAACAAGTCTTCGATACCGTGGCGCAGGCGCTCGGCGCTGGACTGGAGAAGCGTCCCGACATTAACCCGAGCGATCAACCCACGCTTGACAGGTACGAACGCCTGATCGAGGCCACGCGGTTTGCGGGTCGGGAGCAGGAGGCGTTCGACCTCTACTGGTTTGGGTTGGACGGCTACGAACACCTCGGGAAGGTTCTCGGCGAGTACGAACGGGGCTACCGCATCCTGACGGCGTTCAGCGCGACCGGCCGCGCCGAGGATCTCGCCGTGACCATGGCGCTGCGGGAGCGGTTTTTGCTCGCGAACGAACTCTCCTTGTTCGCACGGAAACTCGGTCGGCTGGCCGAAGCGCGAGCGATCCGACATCTCAACGACGACCGTCTGAAGTCTCTTGCCGAGCCCGAGCAGAAATCGATGTGGCTCCAAAACTCCAGCGCGGTGTCGTTTGGCCTTGGCCGTCTTGCCGAAGCGCGGGAACTCGCACGCGAGGGCGCGAACGAGGTCGAGACTTCAACAAACAACTTGGTGAAGATGGACTCCCTAGCCTATCGTGCCATCGCCGCTCACGCGCTGGGTGAAGTGCCCGCGGCGCAGGCGGACTTCGCCGCCGCGACCGAGCTGGAAGCTCAGCCACTCTATTCGTTGCGAGGCGCGTATCACGCACGCCATCACCTCGACTTAGGCGACCTCGCCGCGGCCCGCGCGCTCGCCGACCGCGGCTTGGCGACGGCCCACAGGAATAGCTGGAACTACGAACTCCCGCGATTCAACGCATTACTAGCCCGGATCGCCCTCGCCGAGGGCGGCGACCCGACGCCCCACCTCGACGCGATTCGCGCGTGGACCTCGCGGACCGGAGACATGGAACACATCATCGAAGCGCACCTCCTCGCGGCGCGACACCTGCTCGCCCGCGGCGACACCCAAGCTGCCCTCGGCGAGGCGGAGACCGGCCTGCTCCACGCCGTGGC
>JAAOZZ010000169.1 GCA_012274175.1 Betaproteobacteria bacterium | reverse complement strand
TGCCGCGTGCTCGTGGTCGAGGACGATCGCGTGATTCGCGAAGCCACGGTGCTGCTGCTCGAAGGCTGGCGCTGCCGGGTGCATGCGGCCGCTTCGGGCGCGGAGCTGGACCGGCTGCTCGCCACGCTCGACGGGGCGCCGGACGTGGTCCTCGCCGACTATCGCCTGCCCGGCGCCGAGACCGGCATCGAGATCATCGGCCGGCTGCGGGAGCGCTATCCCGGGGCCGCCGGCATCCTGGTCTCCGGCGACATCGCCCCAAAGGTGCTCAGGGACGCCCAGGCGGCCGGCCTGCCGTTCCTGCACAAGCCCCTGCGCCCCGCGCGATTGCGCGCGCTGCTGGGCGCTCTGCATCGCGAGCGCCGCGGGGCATCGGAAGCGCACATCCCATCCCCGGCGGAGGAGTTGCGGGCATGAAGATCCTCCTGGTCGACGACCACCACCTCGTGCGCGACGGCGTGCGCCCGGTGCTGGCGGAGCTCGCGGGCCCGGGCGAAACGGCGACGGTGCTGGAGGCGGCGAGCCTCGCCGGCGCGCTCGAGCTCGCGGCGGCCCATCCCGACCTCGACCTCGCCCTCGTCGACCTGCGGCTGCCGGACGTGCGCGGCTTCGATGCCCTCTCGAGATTGCAGCAGTCGAGCCCCGGCCTGCCGATCGTCGTCATGTCCGGCGACGACGACCCGGCGGTCGTGCGCGAGGCCCTCGGCCATGGGGCCCTCGGCTTCATTCCCAAGTCGTCCCCCCGCGCGGTGATCCTGAACGCGCTGCGCCTCGTGCTCTCCGGAGGCACATACATCCCGCGGGAAGCGATGGGGGCCGCGGCGGCGCCCTCGACGCAGACGCCTGCGGCCGGGGCCGGCGGCGCAGCCGCCCTCGGCCTCACGCCGCGCCAGGCCGACGTGCTGGCGCTGCTGCTCGCGGGCAAATCCAACAAGCTGATCTGCCGCGAGCTGAACCTCGCCGAGGGCACGGTGAAGAACCATGTCGCGGCGGTGTTCAAGGCGCTCGACGTCACCACGCGCGTGCAGGCGGTGATCGCCGCCGCGAAGCTCGGCATCAAGCCCTAGGCCGAAAGGCCTGGGCCGTTCGGGCCGGGCGACTTGCGCACCCCCGGGCCTTCGAGCGGATAGGCGCGGCCCGCTCCTTGCCCTATCGTGCCGCCACTTCTCCAGTGGAGGGCACACCATGTCGTTCGGTCACCTGTCGGTCCGGGCTCGCCTCGCCGGGCTCCTCGTCTTCGTGAACGCGCTGCTGTTCGTGAGCGCGGGTTATGCCTGGTACGCGATCTCCCGGCAGAGCGCCCAGCTCGAGGCGAGCCTCGAGCTCGAGGGCCGGCTCGCCGCGGCGAGCGATCTTTCGCGCCGGGCGCAAGTCGACTTCAAGAAGCAGGTCCAGGAATGGAAGGACCTCCTGCTGCGCGGCCACGATCCCCAGCTCCACGACAAGTACCTCAAGGCTTTCCGCGACCGCTCGGCGATCGTGAAGGAGGAGCTCGCCACCTTCGACGCCCAGGCCCAGGGCGTGGGCCTCGCGACCACGCTCGCCGACCAGGCGATCGCGGAGCACGACGAGCTCGACCGCAAGTACGAGGAGGCCTTCAAGGCCTACCGCATCCCGGATCCGGCGAGCACCTTCGAAGTGGACGGCGCCGTGCGCGGGATCGACCGCGCCGCCACCGACCACATCGACGACATCGTGGCCGTCGTGCACAAGCAGGCCGAGAGCCTCGCCCGGGACGCTTCCCGCGCGGCGGCGGCGGAGAAGACGACCCTGGTGGCGGGCCTCACCCTGCTCGCGATCGTGGCCGCCGTGGTGAGCGCGATCGCCGGCTGGCTCACGATCGCCTCCATCACGCGCCGGCTCCAGCGCGCCACCGAGATCGCCCGCACGGTCGCCTCGGGCGACCTGACGGCCTCCATCGACCCGGGCCGCGACGACGAGCTGGGGCAGCTCCTGCGCTCCCTGCGCGACATGAACGATTCGCTCGCGGGCGTCGTGGGACGGGTGCGGGATTCCGCGCAGACCGTGAGCACCGCCTCCACCCAGATCGCCGCGGGCAACACCGACCTTTCCGCGCGCACCGAGGAGCAGGCCTCCAGCCTCGAGGAGACCGCCGCCTCCATCGAGGAGATGACCGCGACGGTGAACCAGAACGCCCAGAACGCGGGCCAGGCCAACCTGGTGGCGGCGGGCGCGGCGGAAGTCGCGCGCCGCGGCGGCGACGCCGTGGGCGAGGTGGTGAAGACCATGGAAGGCATCCAGGCCAGCTCGCGCAAGATCGCCGACATCATCGGAGTCATCGATTCGATCGCGTTCCAGACCAACATCCTCGCCCTCAACGCCGCGGTGGAAGCCGCGCGGGCCGGCGAGCAGGGGCGCGGGTTCGCGGTGGTCGCGGGCGAGGTGCGCAGCCTCGCGCAGCGCTCCGCCGAGGCCGCCCGGGAGATCAAGTCCCTCATCACGGATTCCGTGGAGCAGGTGAACTCCGGGGCGAAGCTCGCCGACGGCGCGGGCCGCACCATGGAGGAGATCGTGGCGAGTGTGAGCCGCGTCTCGCAGTTGATCGGCGAGATCGCGACCGCGACCAGCGAGCAAAGCTCCGGCATTGCGCAGGCGAACCAGGCGGTGGGCGAGCTCGACAAGGCCACCCAGCAGAACGCGGCCCTGGTGGAGGAATCCACCGCCGCATCCGAGTCGCTCCGGCGCCTGGCCATCGAGATGGCCGACGCCGTCTCCGTTTTCAAGCTGGGCGACCGCGCCGCAGCGCCTCTCGCGCTCGCGGAGCGCCCTGCACGTGCTCCCGCGCTGGCCGCGCGCGAGGCGCCGCCGCGCCTCGCCCCGATGCGGCCCCGGGCGCTCGCCCCCGCGGCGGGCGTCGAGGAATGGAAGGAGTTCTGACATGTCCCGCACCGACACCCGCATAGCGCGCAGCGAGTTCCTGTCCTTCCGGCTCGGCCAGGAGGAATACGCGATCGACATCCTGCAGGTGCGCGAGATCCGCGCCCACGAGGCGGTCACCCGGATCGCTTCCGCGCCCGCGTTCGTGAAAGGCGTGATCAACCTGCGGGGCGCCATCGTGCCGATCGCGGACCTGCGGCTGCGCTTCGGCTTCGCGCCCGGCGAGAACCACGGCGTCATGATCGTCCTCGACCTCTCCGGCTGTCCGGTGGGCATCGTGGTCGACGCGGTGTCCGACGTGGTGGCCCTCGCCCCCGAGGAGATCCGCCCGGCGCCCTCGATGCAGGGCGTGATCGAGGAAGGTTTCATCTTCGGCCTCGCCCCGGTCGACGGCCGCATGCTGATCGTGCTGGACATCGCCCGCGTGATGGCGAGCTCCGGCATGGCTCCCGCGCAAGCCGCGTGATCGTGAACGCTCCCATCAGCGCGGAGCTGGCGCTTGGCATCGCGCTCGCGCTCGAGTCCACCGAGTCGGACATCGAGCGGGCGCGCGAGCTGGTGCGCGAGACCGAGTCCGCCTCCACGGAAGGCCGGCTCGCCGAGCAGCTCCTCGCCCGCGCGCAGCGCCGGCTGGAGAAGGTGCGCGACGCGCTGAGCTCCTTCGACGAGCGCGCGCGGCCGTGAAAAGCGCCCTGGCGACCGTCGCGGCGGGCATCGCGCGTTTCGCGCTGGCGCTCGCCTTGGCGTGTGCATGGACGGCCGGGCCGGCCCACGCCGCCGCGCCCGCGCCCCCCGCACGCCTCGTGGTCGTGACCGACGACCACTATCCGCCCTACCTCTTCCGCGACGACGACGGGCGCCTGCAGGGCATCGTCATGGACAAATGGGCGCTGTGGTCCCGCAAGACCGGGATCGCGGTGGAAGTGCGGGGAATGGAATGGACCGGCGCGCAGCGCAGCGTGCTCGACGGCGGCGCCGACGTGATCGACGGCCTGGTGCTCACCCCGCAGCGCTCGTCCCTGTTCGAGTTCTCCCGCGGCCAGGCGCCGATGCAGGCGCGGCTTTACTTCCGCCGCTCGCTGGGCGGGATCCGCGGCGCCGCCGATGTGCGCGACCTCCCCGTGGGCGTCAAGGACGGCAGCGCCTGCGCCGAGTGGCTGCGGGAGCGGGGCGCGCGCAAGCTGCGCACCTACGCGGATTCCGAGGCGCTGGTGCGGGCCGCGGGCCAGGACGAGGTGGGCGTCTTCTGCATGGACGCTCCCGTGGCGAGCTACTTCCTCTATCGCGACGGGCTTGCGGACGCCTTCCGCGAGACCCCTCCCCTGTACACGGCCGCGCTGCACTGGGCGGTGCGCCGCGGCAACGGGAAGCTGCGCGAAGCCGTGCAGCGCGGCTTCGACGGCATCGGGCGCGAGGAGCTGGATCGCATCGAGGCCCGCTGGGCCGGCCGGGCGCTGCGCTCGCCGCTGGACGTGCGCGTGCTCTACGCGCTCGCCACAGTGCCCGCCGCGCTCCTCGCCCTGTCGCTGCTGCTCGTGCTGTGGAACCGGTACCTGAAGCTCAAGCTCCAGGCGCGCTCGCGCTATTTCTCCACTCGCGACGCCCTCACCGGGCTGCCGAGCCGCCCGCTGCTCTACGACCGCCTCGGCCAGGCGCTCGCCCACGCCGAGCGCAAGGCGAGCATGGTCGCGGTGCTCTTCGTGGACCTGGACCGCTTCAAGGCCCTGAACGACACCTTCGGCCACGAGTTCGGCGACCGCATCCTCAAGGAGGCGGCCGCGCGGCTCATGCGCTGCACCCGGGAGGCGGACACCGTGGCGCGCATCAGCAGCGACGAGTTCGTGATCGTCCTCACCGACGTGGAAAGGACCGACGCGGTGGCCAACCATGCGCGCACCGTGCTCGAGGAGCTGCACCGCGCCTTCGACCTGGAGGGCCAGCGCGTGTACTGCACGGCGAGCATCGGCATCGCGATCCATCCCGGGGACGGCACCAGCCCCGCGGCCCTGATCCAGAACGCCGACATCGCGATGTACCGCGCCAAGGAGCGCGGGCGCAACAACTTCCAGTTCTTCCTGCGCGAGATGCACGAGCGCGCCGTGCGGCGGCTCAAGATCGAGACCGCGCTGCGCGGGGCGCTCGAGCGCCGGGAGTTCGTGCTGCATTACCAGCCGCGCATCGCCGTGGGCACCGGGGAGGTCACCGGATTCGAAGCACTGCTGCGCTGGCGGCATCCGGAGTACGGCGTGCTGTCCCCTTCGGAGTTCGTGCCGATCCTGGAGGACACCGACCTCATCGTGGCCGTGGGCGAATGGGTGCTCGCGACCGCCTGCGCGCAGATCCGCGACTGGCACGCGCTCGGCATGGGCGCCAACGCCATCTCGGTCAACATCTCGGCGCGGCAGTTCCGCCGGCCCGGCCTCGACGTCCTCGTGGCCCGCCTCCTCGCCGAGACCGGCATCGACCCGGGGCTGCTCGAGCTCGAGCTTACCGAGTCGCTGCTGATGCAGGATCCCGAGGACACGATCCGCACGCTGCGCCAGCTCGAGCGCTACGGCGTGCGCCTGTCGGTGGACGACTTCGGCACCGGCTACTCGAGCCTCGCGTACCTGCGCCGCTTTCCCATCGACGCGCTGAAGATCGACCGCGCCTTCCTCTCGGATGCTTCCAGCTCGCCCGAGGACATGGCGATCACGCTCGCGATCATCAACCTCGGCCGCAGCCTGGGGCTCAAGGTCGTGGCCGAGGGCGTGGAGACGGCCGCGCAGCTCGAATTCCTGCGCGCCCACGGCTGCGACGAGATGCAGGGCTTCCTCTTCAGCGAGCCGCAGCCGGAAGCGCTCGCGCGGGCGTGGTACCTGCGCCGGCTCGAATCGGCCGCCTAGGGCTTCTCGCCTCGGCGCGGCGCGGGACCCGCTTCCGGCTCGCGGCGGATTTCCTCCCGCAGCCATTCGACGAACGCGCGCACCTCGGGGCGCTCCCGCGCTCCGGCCGCGAACACCGCGTGGAAGCCGCGCGCGAGCTGCTGCTGGCGCCCGAAGAGCGCCACGAGGCGCTTGCCGCGGATGTGCTGGCGCGCGAGCGTCATGCGCCCCAGGGCGATCCCCTGCCCGTGCAGCGCCGCCTGCAGCACCTGGTCGTACTGGTCGAAGGTAAGGCTGCCCGCGGGCGAGAGCTCCTCGACGCCCGCCGCTTCCAGCCACGCTGCCCAGGAGAGCCACGGCAGGCGCCCGGTGGGATCGTGCAGGTTCAACAGCACGTGGTGGCGCAAGTCCTCGGGACGGGCCAGGGGACGGCGCTCGGCGCGCGCCTGCCGCGCATACCCCGGGCTGCACACCGCCGCGATGTGCTCGCCCACGAGGTACACGGAGCCCGGCGGCGCGCGGTCGAGCGGGCAGTCGCGGATGGCGAGGTCGATGCCGTCGCGTTCCATGTCCACCACTTCGTGGCTCGCGCTGATGCGCACGTCCACGTCCGGGTGCGCCTTGCGCCAGCGCGCGAGCCGCGCCACGAGCCACAGCGACGCGAACGAGATCGTGGTGGTCACCGTGAGCACGTGGCCGGTGCGCGACTCGCGCAGCCGCCGCGTGGCCTCGCGCAGGCCGTGGAGCATCGGGGCCACGACGCGGTAGTACGCCTGGCCCGCCTCGGTGAGGCCGAGGGCCTTGTGGCGGCGCTCGAAGAGTGCGACGCCCACGAAGTCCTCGAGCGCCTGGATCTGGCGGCTCACCGCCGACTGGGTGAGGTAGAGCTCCGCGGCCGCCCGGGTGAAGCTCAGGTGGCGCGCCGCCGCCTCGAAGCCCCGCAGCAGGTCGAGCGGAGGCAGCGCGCGGGGGCGATTAAGCATTCCCTGCACGCATGCAGACAATGCGCCGAATTCGTTTGCCGCAATCCTTCATGGAGGAAATACTCGGGTCCCTGGGAAAGGCATTTTGCATGCGCTGGAAGCATCCAGCAACTACCGCGGCTGTGGCACCCGGCGCAGCCGCCCCGAAAGGACACGTCATGGAACTCAACCTGAAGGCTCCGATGCTCACCCTCGAGACCGGGGAAGTCCTCTCCCTCGACGACGCGAGGGGCGCGTGCATCCGCGCGCGCACCGGCACGGTCTGGGTCACCGAGGAGGGCAGCCGCGCCGACCACATCGTCGGTCCCGGGGATACCCTGCTGGTGGAAAGCCGCGGCCGCACCGTGGTGCAGGCGCTGCAGACGGCATGGATCTCGATTCGCGAAGGCTGCGCGGCGGCGAACGATCCGTCCACGGTCGAGCGCGCCCCGGACCATCCTCCCGAGGAGCACGTCTTCACGTTCGGGGAGCGCATGCTCACGCGCTACTACTGATTTGCGCCCCGGCGGGGGGAGATGCCCGGGCCGCCCGCGCCGGCCGGCGAGCCCGGCGCTAACGCGCGTATTCGATGTCGACCACGATCGTGGCACCGTCATCGGTGGGTTTCAGGCCGCACTTCACCTGGCCGCAGCGCCACACGAGGAGGTAGAGCGGCGCCTGCACCCGGGCTTCCGAGACGTCGATCGCCGCCGCGTAGGGCACCGAAGCCGAGCGGTCGAGGGAGGCGGGCGCGAACTTGATGCCCGCCTGCCAGCCGGCGTATTCACCGGCGCCGCTGCGCGGCTGGCTGGACACGTAGAGCGCCGCGCTCCTTTCGTTGTAGCGGTTGCGTCCGACCACCGGCACGGGGTCGTCGATGGCCGAGTCCATGCGGTCCTTGAACACCACATCGATCCCGCGCAGCTCGCCTTCGTTGTCGGGCGACATGTTCACCACCGCCGATTCCGTTCCCACCACGCTGCCACTCGCGGAGGGAAAGTTGATCGCCTCCGTCACCACCCCCCAGACCGTGTTGTCGGGACCGCTGCTCAGGGAAAACGCGCGTCCCACGGAGCCCACGGCGCGCTTGTGGGCCGCACCCTCCCCGAGCATCACGAATCCCTGCAGCGCCGAGTATTCCGGCCGCGGCGCCTGCGTGTCATCGACCAGCATGCGGAAGTCGCCCGGATCGGCCGCGGCGAATCGAACGCAGCCCGCGAAGGCCAGCAGCAGCAGGCGGCTTCGGATCATGTCCTTCTCCCTTGCCGCCATGGGACCACCGCAGGGGTGCGGCCCGCAGCCGGATAATCGGCGGCCTCCAGGCGGAATTTTCCGGCGTTCCGCTACGCGCGCTCGAGCAGCATCGCGTCGCCGTAGCTGAAGAAGCGGTAGCGCTCGGCCACCCCGTGGGCGTAGGCGCGGCGGATGTTTTCCGTGCCGGCGAATGCGCTCACGAGCATGAGGAGCGTGGAGCGCGGAAGGTGGAAATTGGTGAGCAGCCGGTCGACCACCCGGAAGCGGTAGCCGGGCAGGATGAAGAGCTGCGTCTCGGCGCTTCCCGCCGCGAGGGGTCCCGCCGCGGCCGCCGATTCGAGCGCCCGCAAGGTCGTGGTCCCCACCGCCATCACGCGGCCCTTCGCCGAGCGCGCCTTCGCGATCGCCTGCACGGTCGTCTCGGGGATGCCGTACCACTCGGAATGCATCACGTGCGCCGAGACGTCTTCCACGCGCACCGGCTGGAAGGTGCCCGCTCCCACGTGCAGCGTGAGGGTCGCGAGTGCCACGCCTTTCGCGCGCAGCGCATCGAGCATGTCCATGTCGAAGTGCAGCCCTGCCGTGGGGGCGGCGACCGCCCCGGGCGAGCGCGCGTACACCGTCTGGTAGCGCCGCTCGTCCTCGGCATCGGCGGCGTGGGTGATGTAGGGCGGCAGCGGGACCTCGCCCCACGCATCGAGCACGTCGAGCACGGGGCCGTCGAGGAACAGGAGCTCGTAGAGCTCGCCGCGCCGCTCCAGCACCTCGGCCACCCGCCGCGCTCGAGCACGATCTGCCCGCCGGGCCGCGGCGGCTTGCTCGCGCGCACGTGGGCGAGCGCCCGCGAAGCGTCGAGGATGCGCTCGACGAGGATCTCCACCGCGCCGCCGCTCGCCTTGCGTCCATGCAGGCGCGCCTTGATCACCTTCGTGTCGTTGAACACCAGCAGGTCGCCGGGAGCCACGAAGTCGGCGAGCTCGCGGAAGGCGCGGTCCTCGATGGCGCCGGTGACTCCGTCCAGCCGCAGCAGGCGGCTCGCGGAGCGCTCGGCGGGGGGATGCTGCGCGATGAGCTCGGGAGGCAGCTCGTAGTCGAAGTCGGCCAGGTGCATCCCTCGATTATAATTTCGACTCGCACCCGGAGCCGGGATGGCGGAATTGGTAGACGCACGGGACTCAAAATCCCGCGGTGGCGACACCATGAGGGTTCGATTCCCTCTCCCGGCACCACGCTCGCGGCAACAAATGAAAAAGGGAGCGATCGCTCGCCCCCTTCGTCGCTGCGCCCTTGCGGGCGGTGCTTAGCGGCAGGTCGCCGGAACGTACTTGGCGAGGCCGTCGTAGGAACACTGCCAGCCCACGATCGAGTCGCCGTCGCCCGCGGCCGTGAACGTCGGCATGGCGGTCTTGGAGGGCGACATCTTCACGATCTTGCCCGTCTGGTCGGCGATGTTGTTCACCGTGGCGCTGATCACGCCGGCGGCGACATCCATGTTCGACATGTACTGCGTGGGGGTGTTCGAGCAGCCCGCAGCGGTGATGTCGGCGGGCAGCACGTTCTTGGCGGCCGCGGCTTCCGAAACGCCCGTCTTGCACGCGCTCACCGCGGCCAGCACTTCGGTCATCTTCGAACGGTTGAGGTAGTCCTGGTACGCGGGGATGGCGATGGCGGCCAGGATGCCGATGATCGCGACCACGATCATCAGTTCGATCAGGGTGAAGCCCTTCTGGGACTGCTTCATGAGATTCCTTTGGGTAGGTACGGCATGGGAGGATCCGGTTTGCCCCGAGGTGAACGCAACTAACGTGCCCGGCCGAAGCCACGGGCCATATGGTCGAATGCGTGTGCCTATACAAGGTGTTGGAGGGAACAGCCGGCGCGCCGCGCGCTTCCGGCCGGATGCGCATCCCCGCCCCAGGCGGCACAAAGGGGGCACGTAGTGACTATTCGCGGTCCCGCATCTCCCTGGGGACGGAATGCCGCCCTGGAAGGCCGGCATAGGGCCTCCCGGCGCGGGCTTCGGTACACTCTGGCCAATTCATCGGCCTCGGGGAGGGGCGCCGTGCGCAAGGTCCTTTTCATCTTCAGCGTGCTCTCCGACGGCGACGTGGAGTGGCTCGCCGGCGCCGGCGAGCGCGTGCACGCCGACCCGGGAATGGTGCTGATCGCGCTCGCCGCGCGCGTGGAGTTCGTGTACTTCGTGCTCGACGGCCAGCTCGCGATCCGCACGCGCTCCGGCGAGATCCTGCGCACCCTCGAATCGGGCGAGATCGTGGGCGAGATGTCGCTCGTCGATCCGGCGCCCACCACCGTGTCGGTGGAAGTGACGAAGGAATCGACGCTGCTGCGCATCCCCGACGCGGTGCTGCGCGACCGGCTCGCCGCCGACCTGGGATTCGCCTCGCGCTTCTACCGCGCGCTGTGCGTCTTCCTCGCCGACCGCATGCGCCAGACCACGGGACGCCTGGGCTACGGCGCGGGCGCCGAGGATCCCCATGCGCGCGACGAGCTCAACGAGGAATTGCTCGACACGGTGCATCTCGCGGGCGCGCGCTTCGACCGGATGCTCAGGCGCCTCGCGGGCTGACCCCATGCCGGTCGACGACTCCGCGATCTTCCGCAAGGCGGCGCTCGACCGCCTCGCCTCACCCGAGCGCATCGACGAGCGCGTGGGCATGCCGCCCTATCCCCTTCCCCTGCTCGCGACCCTCGCCGCGCTGCTCGCCGGCGTGGGCGCGTTCGCCGCATGGCTGCTGCTGGTGCGCTGAGCGGCGAAGAGGCCGCCTCGGCCCCCGGGCCGGAGTCGGCGCGCGCGCCGCTGCCGGAAACGCGCCTGCACCGCACGCCCGTCATCCTGCAGCTGGAGGCGGTGGAATGCGGCGCGGCCGCGCTCGCGATGGTGTTCGCCTACCACGGCCTGCACGTGCCCCTCGAGCAGATGCGCATCGAATGCGGGGTGAGCCGCGACGGCAGCAAGGCGGGAGGGCTGTTGCGCGCCGCGCGCGGCCGCGGCATGGTCGCGCGCGGATTCCGCAAGGAGCCGCGCGAGCTGGCGGCACTTCCGCTGCCCGCCATCGTGTTCGTGAACTTCAACCACTTCGTGGTGCTCGAGGGCATCCGCGGCGCCCGGGTGTGGCTCAACGACCCGGCGCGGGGCCGGCGCAGCGTCGATATCGCCCAGTTCGACCGGTCCTTCACCGGCGTGGCGCTCACCTTCGAGCCGGGTCCCGAATTTCGCCGCGGCGGCGCGGCACCCTCCGCGGCGCGTTCCCTCGCGCGCTACCTGCGCGGCTTCCATCCCGCGATCGCGCTCGCCTTCACGCTGGGGCTCGCGCTCGTGGTCCCCGGGCTCCTCCTGCCGTGGCTGCTGGGCCGCTTCGTCGACCAGGTGCTGGTGGCGCGCATCGGCGGCGTGGCGGGGCCCCTCATCGTGGGCCTGCTGGCGGCGGCAGCCGCGCGCTCCGTGCTGCTCCTCGCCCAGGCGCGCCTCGTCACCCACACTTTCGGGCGCGCGGTTCGCGCCTCCGCTCGGGGCTTCCTCGCCCACGCGCTCACCCTGCCGATGGCCTTCTACGCGCAGCGCTCCCCCGGGGAAATCGCCGCCCGGGTCGGGCTGAACGAGCGCGTGGCCGAGACGATCTCGAACGACCTCGCCCGCCTCGCCCTCGACCTGGTCACCGCGAGCTTCTTCCT